>JAFLSM010000001.1:0-26053 GCA_022510955.1 Ruminococcus sp.
TTTATTATCAAAATTCAAAGGAGGCAAATTTATGTATCGTAGCCGTGATAGACCAATAAACTATTGAAACCAATATTCTAAATTACAGGAAAGGAGCTAAACTTTTGAAAAAAGTTTTAAAGAAAACAACTGCTGTATGTCTCATACTTACAATTTTTTATTCTATATTTGCAGTTGGAATTACAAGCGCATCGGCAGCATCTTATACCGGTAAAACAGGGGCAACAAGTTTTGGCGTTACCTGGAAGTCAACTGTTAAATATAGTTTTACATCAGTAAAAGATAATAAAAAGTATACAGTTACTCACAACAGTGGTACTAACTTTAATGTCCATTATTTTGCAAAAAGCGGTCAGTCCTTGAGCTATTCCGATAAAAGTCAATGGGCTTTTTGCTTGCAACCGGAAGCTAATGTATCCACTCAAGAAAGCGGTACATACGGTTCAAATGGCAGTGTTGCTGCATGGAATAATCTTAAAAGTTGGCAAAAATATTCTATCAGCTACTTATACACAGCTATGTATTCTTTATCTAAGAGCAAATACAACAAAACATATACAGATGATTTTGCAAGATATTGGTACGCAGCACAATTACTTGAGCACGAAGTAGTTGCCGGCTTTAGAAACTCTGATTTTAGCAATAACGGCAGCTCTCCGTTTGTGTCAGGCGGAAAGGTTGTTATAGGCGGTTCGGGCAACTGTTCGCAGAGTAATATTACTTCTGCATATAACAATCTTGTTTCAACTTTAAAAGAGGCAGTTGCAGGTATTGAAGGTAATTATCCTACAAATACAGGTAGTAGCGAAAGTAATGCGCCGATATTTACTCTAAAGCAGACAGGCAAAAATACATATACTTATCAGGATTCCAGTGAACATGCATCTTATAAGTATTACGATATTTTGATTCCTGACACATATAAGAATGATGTAAAGGTATCGGTGAAAAATAATAAGTTAACCATTTCAAGTACAAAATCACTTAATAATGTAGTTCTAACATTCCGAAATAAGAAAGCACAATCTTTATCAGAATACAAGAATAACAATAATATTGGTGATATTAATGTAATGATACCCACAAACTCAAACAATCAAGCTGTAGCAGCAGGTGCAACCGTTTATGTTCCGAAGAGATATATTAAACTATCTACTTCTGTTCAAGGCGTTATGAAGTTGTACAAGGTTTCTGAAAATAAAGAAATGACAGATAACAATGACTGTTACAGCCTGAAAGGTGCAAAATATCAGTTGTTTACTGATAAAGCGTGCACCAAGCCTGCGACAAACTCATCAGGTAACAATATGTACATTACAACTGATGTAAATGGAATGGGATATTACGGCGGCGATACAACCAATGTAACAGCTTCGTTAATTACATCTTATTATCTGAAAGAGGTACAAGCTTCTAAGGGATATAAAATATGTAATGAAGTACATCAGTTTAAAAAGTCAAGCGAAACAAATAAAAACGGAATTCCAATTTATACGATAACCTGTAAAGAACCGATTGAAGAGGACCCGATAGGAATACTTTTGCATAAAGAAAATGCAAGTGGTAAAACTGATGATATACCGTCATTAGAAGGTGCAGAATTCACAGTTAATTTTTACGGTGGTATGTACTATACAAAACAGGAACTTGCAGAAAAAATACCACTTAAAACTTGGGTGTTCAGCACTGATGCAGATGGTGAAGTATATTATGACAATGATTATCTTGTATCAGGTGATGAATTATATATATCAAACGGTATTTATTCCATTCCTAAGGGAACAGTCACCATTCAGGAAACAAAAGCTCCGTCAAATGATAAATACTACATCAATGATGAGGTTTTTATTCGTCAGATTATTCCAGGAGAATCTCAAGGTGTTAGTACCTTTAATAAAATAATTGTTCCTGAAACAGAAAAACCACCAGAGCAGGGATATGTAAAAATTCATAAAACCGATGGTACAGGTACCAATATCGGCGGTGCTACTTACGGTATTTTCACAAGTGATACAACAGGTAGCAACGGTATGATATTAAGTAAATATCTCGTGCATCCTACTAACGGTAAAATCGTGACAAAGGACGACGGTACGGCTGTTTGCAATATTCCACTTAATATTGCTGATGATAACGGAAATCCAATAACTTATTATATTCAGGAAATCAGCGCACCAAGTAGCGGTGGCTGGGCTCTGGATAAAACTATTTATCCGTTTGTTTTATCTACTGCTAATAGCACAGTTGATGCTGCACTCAATGTGGAGGTTACTGAAACTCCTGTTAAGTACTTGATTAATAAAGTTGATGCTTATGGTAATCCTGTTGAGGGAGCAACCTTGCAGATTAGAAAAGTCAGCGATGAATCTATTGTACAGGTAAATGGAAAAAATACATTTGTAAGTGGAAAATCACCTATCTCAGTGCCTAATCTCATCGAAGGTGTCAAGTATAAATTAATTGAGATTAAGCCTCCTGCGGGATATTGGGCATCTGATGATGTTATATTTACAGCAAAGTCGGGAATCAACACCGTTAAAATGGTTGACAGAAGAACCAAAGTTCAGTTTGCAAAGGTTGATGAAAACGGCAAATATGTCAGCGGTGCGATATTGCAAATTCGTGAACAAATCGGGTACCATGTCAAGGTACTTCACCAATGGAGTTCAGGTCAAGGACTGAAAACTATTGAAGGTCTAACGGCGGGAAAGGAATACCAGCTGTATGAGTATTTACCCCCAACCGGAAAAATAACAGCAGATGACATAGTTAAATTTACTGTCAACAGTGACGGTCAGGTAGAAACAATCACTATGGTTAACTATCCGACAAAAGTTACAATTCAAAAAGTTGACGAAGATGGTAATGCTGTGATTGGTGCTAAACTTCGTATTGATGATATGAACGGCAAAACAGTTGTTCCTGAGTGGACTACAGATGGTAAGGTTAAAGAAATTATAGGTGTGCTCAAGGATTGCACCTATTATCAGCTCGTTGAAACTTACAACCCGAAAGGATATGTAAAGTCAGATCCTGTAATATTTCAAACTCAGGAATTTGAAGCTGATGAAGTAGTCGAGATTGTAATGACCGACCCGAAAACAAAAGTTATTATTAACAAAGTTGATGATGGTTACGGCGATCCTGTTGTCGGTGCAAAACTCCACATTGAGGATGCCGAAACATTGACAACGGTAGTTGAACCATGGATAACTGACGGAAAATCTAAAGAAATTACGGGTGTGCTTGAAGCAGGGAGAACATATCTGCTTTGTGAGGATGAAGCTCCTGCCGGCTATGGTATTGCAAATGATGTTGAGTTTACCGTACCTGAAAATGCGGAAATTGTTAATGTAACAATGGAAGATCCTATTACTTGGTTGGAAATACGAAAAGTAGATGAGGACGGTAATTCCGTATCAGGAGCAATCTTGCAAATCATCGAAAAGAGTACCAATAATGTAATTGATACCTTTAGATCGGGCTCAACCTCAAAAAACTTGGTTGGTGTAATTAAAGTAAATACTACATATATTCTTCGTGAAAACGCTGCACCTGTAGGTAAAGCAAAAGCGACAGATGTTGAATTTACTATTTCAAATGAGGATGCCTTTGATGTTTATACTGTAACAATGGTTGACCCGGAAACTTGTGTATTAATCAATAAAGTTGACGATATGGGTAAATTAATATCCGGTGCAATGCTACAATTACTTGATAAAAATAACAAGGTAATTGATACATGGACAACCGACAGCGAACCACGAGAAATGACGGGTATTCTTAAAGCAGGTGAAACATATATGCTAAAGGAACTGTCACCGCCACCGGGATACTTAGTTGCAGATAATGTTACATTCACTGTACCAGAATACGGCGGATATATTGAAGTAACTATGATAGATCCACCTACTGAGCTTATAGTTAACAAAGTTGATCAGAACGGCAATAATGTTGTCGGGGCAAAGCTTCGTGTTGAAGATTCAAAGGGTAATGTTGTAATTCCCGAATGGACTACGACAGGTAATGATAAGGAGCTTACCGACTATGTATTCAAGGGTATTTTAACATCAACAGACACCTATTATCTTGTTGAAACCGAGACACCTTTCGGATATAAATCAGCAGAAAGAATTAGAATCAGGTTGGGATCAACAGGAAAAAAGACCGTTACTATGATTGATGAAAAAATCAATGGCGCTGTCAATCTATATAAAGAAGACGGCAACGGTAACAGTCTTGTAGGAGCAGAATTTGAGCTTTATGATTCTAAGAATAATAAAATATCACTCACAAAAAATTCAAACGGTGATTACAGTAAAACCGATACAGGTACAGTAACAACACTTGATACTGATAATAACGGCTTACTAAAGATAGACGGACTATTACCGGGAGATTACTATTTCTTGGAAATAACCCCTCCAGAGGGACATATGCCCTACACAAACAAAATATCTTTCAGTATCAATGAGAATAATAATTATGCTGCAACTGTTACTGTTAAGGATAATGCAACAATATCTTATGACACAGGTGGCAATAGAGGCGCTATTCAGCTTATCGGTAGCATTATCACTGTTATTTCTCTATCAATAATATTACTATTTATCAAAAATAAAAAAGGAGCCAAAAAAATGAAAAGAACTAAAAAAATAATATCACTCATTATGGCTGTAATGATTTGCATTACAGCTTTTTCTGTGTTCACAGTATCGGCTGCAAGTGATCTTGACACATCAAAAACAGTATCAATCAGTGTTGCTTGTGAAAAGAAAGGATATACATTTGAAATTTTCAAGGTAGCAAATCTCAGCTCATCAGCAACAGAATCAAATTATGAAACATCGTATAAGCCAATGGTTTCTGGCATCAGCAACGAAATTAAATCAGGCGATACGAAATCACTTCTTAATGCTCTGGACAAATTGTCCAATCTTGACGGAGCTGTATCGGCTGGAACATACTCATCAAATGACTCTGCTTCAAAGAACTTCACAGGGCTTTCACAAGGCATTTTTTATATCAAATGTATTAAATATCCTGCTGGCACAAAAAGTGTTCAGAACAGCGTTGTAGCACTTCCCTACTATGATGGCAGCGATTGGGTGTATAGCATTGATACAATAGACCTTGCTCAAAAAGTGCAAGATGATACACCTGAAACATCAAAAGAAATTACTAATAGCACAAGAAACAATTCAAACTACACTGATGTATCTCTTAATGATACAATTATGTTCCTTTTAAAAAATACAACAGCCGGTTCAAACAGTATTAATCTAACATCATATACAGTATTTGACGATATGTCAGCAGGATTAACTCTTGATAATAATTCATTTGTTGTTTATCTTGCTGATAAAGACGGCCAGAAGATTGGTAATAATCTTGTAAAAGATACAGATTACACTGTAAATATTACACAACAGGAGGCTGGCAAAAATACAACCTTCAATATTGCCTTAAATCCTGATTACCTCGCTAAAACAGACTTCTATGAACCAAATGTTGTTTATACAATGGTTGAATATTCTGCAAAACTTAACACTTATGCTATAGTAGGCGAACTTGGCAATCCAAATGAAGATGTAGAACTTGTATATGGCAATACAAGCGGAATTGACAGCGTACCCGGCAACACCGTATATGTTTATACATATATTATCGGCGGAGATAAGATTGATCCGGATGGAAAGCCACTTGCAGGAGCAGAATTTTGCCTTTATAACACAAAGGAAGATGCAGCAGCAGAAACAAATGCTATTGCCACAGGCACAAGTGATAGTAATGGCAATATAGAGTTTCTTAATTCTGAGAATGAGGTTATTACATTGCAAAGCCGCGTATACTTCGGAAAAGAAACAAAGGCTCCAGAGGGTTATAACATCTATGATGAAGTAATTGAAATTGACCTAACTGCCGAATATAATGAAGTATTTATGAATGGTACTTGGGTAAACAGCTGTCCGAAAGACGGTAAAGCAACATTTACTTGCACCGACTCAAAGGTTGTAGCACCACAAACTGGTGGTTATAAAAATTATATTATTATATCAGGTATTTCTCTTGTAAGCATAAGCATTTTCCTTTTCGCTTTTTCAAGAAGAAAGAAAACTCATCCATCTAAATAATTAACTCTTAGGAATGGGCAGCTCAGGCTGCCCATTCTGCCCAATTAAGAATTAGATTATGAAAAAGAAAATAATATTAGTTATATTAATTATTATTAATCTTACAGGCATATCTCTTTTACTTTATCCTGCAATCTCAAATTTCATTAATACAGTTACCAACAAAAGTACTGCAGAAAGCTATCACAACAAAGTTAATTTGCTATCAGATGATAACATAGATGATTTATTATCAGAGGCTATACAATATAATGAATTTGTCGCAAAGCGATACTATACTGATGAGAGTAAAAGCACTTACGACATTTATAATAATTATAATAATATTTTTAATTTTGGTGATGGACTTATATGTTATATCGAAATTCCGAAAATTAATATTTATATACCTGTATATCATGACTCTGAAAATAATGATATAACACTTCAAAAGGGAGCAATTCATTTAAGACAAAGTTCCCTGCCTATTGGTGGAGATAATACTCGTTCTATAATTTCTGCTCATTCAGGTTATCCTGCACAAAAGTTCTTTGATGACATTGATGAGCTTGATAATGGCGATAGTATAATAATACATATTCTTAACAAAACAATAGAGTATGAGGTAATATCATCAGAGGTCATTGAACCTCAGGAAATTGAAAATGTAAAGGTAAAAGAAAATGAAGATATGCTTACACTAATAACTTGTTATCCGTATGGAATTAATAGCCACAGATTGCTTGTAAATGCTGTCAGAAGCAACAATATTAAAAATACAACTCTTGATACAAATAAGAAAAATAAAGCTGATGCATTAATAAAGAATGATTTTAAAGCGACCTATATATTAATTCCTATCATCATAATAGTATTGGTAATATTAATTTTCAGAAAGGTAAAAGCAAATGATAGAAATAAATCCAAATCTACAGTTAAAAAATGAATTTGGAATTTACTATCGAAAAGGTAAAACCCAAATTCACATCAAAGATAATTTATCCGGTTTTTCTTTGCCTGTTGGAGAAATATTATTTGGAGTTCTTGAAAATGTTGCAATACTAAAATCTGCTTTCCAATGTAAATCAGATTTGATTATAAAAAAGGCTTTTAAGTATTACAAATATAATCTTTACAGTATAATAAAAAAATTCGAGTTAAACGTAACCGAACTTGAAAGACTTCAAAGGTTAAAATATTATTTAGACCTTTGCTGCATTAATCCGGCATATTGTACTGTGTCACAACTTGAAAATTTCACAGTAAAACTTTTTGAATATAATAATCCCACTCTAAATCTGTTTAGTGTCACTACAATAACAAAAATAAGAAAGATACAAATTAATGATAAGAAAACCAAACTTTACTTTTCTGATACGAGTAATCTTATAAATTATCTTGACAGTAAGTATTCAATATATTCTTTCAGTACTCAGAATTCTTTTTCTTCATTATCTGAGTTATGTATTATTTCATTATTTGAAATATTCTCATTACATCTCACTATAAAAAAATGCAGCAGTTGCAATAATTACTTTGTATCAATAAATAATAATAAATTATGCAACAGAGCATTTCTTGATAATGATTATCTCGGTTGTTTCGTTTTAAAGCAAAAGTCAACATCAGACAACACAATAACGAAAAAGAAAATGCTTATTTATCAAAGACTTTATAAAAGATCTTTAACAAATAAAACTGAACATATTAATATTTTTGATAAATTTAAAGACGGGTGGAAAGTCGTATCAAATAAATCAAATGAAGAAAAAATGAAATTCTTAAATCTTGATGACTGGAAATGAGGAATGAATAATGTTAAACGATTGTAAATTATTAGGAAGAATATCCACTGACCTTGAATTAAAAAAGACAAATCAAGGTAAAGATTGCATTACATTTGATATTGCCGTAAGAAGAGATAAAGGTGATAAAGCTGATTTTATTACAGTAAAGGCATACAATGTCGTTGCTACAAATTTGGTTAAGTTCAAAAGTATAGGTGACCGAATTATTGTCTGTGGTCAATTACATATAAACACTTATACAAATAAAAATCAGCAAAAACAAAAAGAAGTATTTGTTATGGCAGAAAAAATTTATTACCTCGACAATAATGTTGATGAAAATAACTATGCTGCAAATATTGATGTTCCAACAGAGGTTAAAAAATTATGAAAGTAACTTTAGAAGAAAAACTGCTAAAAATTGATGAAAGCATTGAAAATGAAAATGCTACTATAAAGAAATCAAAAGAGAAAATTGCCAAACTAAAAAGTAAAAAGAAAAGACTTGAGCAATCAATAAAGCAAACTAAATTCGATGAATTAACAGATGTCTTAAAATCATTCGGTATTAACTCTGTCGAAGAATTCAATAAATTCATAGACAACTACGATAACGCAAAAAATGAAAATTCAGATAATACCATATTGCAAGACCAAGAATAAAATTAACATTTTAACATTTTGGCTGAACGGAGTGATTTTAATTTTGCTTGATAAAAAAAGCAAAATTGGGGTTTTAGGGGACATCCCTTAACGAGCGATTTTGTACGGCACTTGTCCGTACAAAATCTGTGCTCGCTACCTCACAAAATGCAAGCATTTTGTGAGGTAAAAACCTACAGAAAAAAAGTACTCCTCACTTGCATAAATATGAAAGGTAAAAATGCAAATATGGACAAATCAAAGAAAACAGAACGAATTGAACTCAGACTCAGTGAAGAAGAAAAGAAAAATATTGCTTATCATTCTCAACTAATGAATATATCAATGAGTGAGTATATTCTACTTAATATTCGTCGCAAGCGTATTGTAATTTGCGAAAATTTCCCAGAGTTAATTTATCAAATCAGTCATATTGGAAACAACATAAACCAGATTGCCGCTATTGCAAATAAAAATGATTATATTTCAGAAAAAAACATAAATGAAGCCAAACACCTTATGGGAAAGTGCTATGATTTAATTCAAGATATAATTTCTATCATAGCCGAACCGGCAGATGATTATGTTAAAAGCGACCCAAGTTTATTGTCTGATATACTTTCAGATATTATGAATAATGTCAAATCATTAAGACTTGAAATTAATGATTTGAAAAACAAAATAGATTAGGCGTGAGAAAATGGCTTATATTAAAACTGTTACTCAAACAATAAAAAATGAAAGTTATGTTATACAGTCAATCTCTTACATAAGCAGTCCCGTTTCAAAAATAAACAATAATGAAAAATGCTATAAAGTATCATATAATCTTTGCGTTTCCGATACGCCATCTGCCCTCGCAAATGAATTTAGAAACACAAGAATTGCTTTTAATAAAAACGATAAAATTCTTTCACATCAACTTGTGCAAAGCTTTTCAAAAAATGATAATGTCACTCCGGAGCTTGCCCATAAAATAGGACTTGAGCTGATTGAAAAATCTATTCTTAAAAACTTTCAAATCGTTATGAGCACTCATATTGATACAGAATGTGTGCACAATCAATTTATTATTAACTCTGTAAGTCCTATAAACGGCAAAAAATTTCAGGATAATAAGAATACCATACGTTTACTTCGCAAACTTTCTGATGAGCTTTGTTACAAATATAATTTGTCCGTAATTGATGATAGCTATATCTCAAAGTATTCTCCTCTTGATCAGGCAACAAAGCAAACGGCATATAAAGGCAAAAGCTGGAAAATACAATTAGTCAAAGATATTGACAATGCATTAGAAAATTGTAAAAGCAAAGATGAATTTACAGAATTTTTTAAGAGTCACAATTATGAAATCCGATATACGGATAACAATATAACATTCAAAAAAAATGGAGAGAAAAAAGGAATAAGAGCCGATACCCTTGCGAAACAATTTGGACAAAAATATTCAAAGAAAAGTATTGATAAAAAATTAAATGTTAAAAACACCGTCCAAAGTAATAAAGCAGAAACAAAACGAACAGCACAACAAACTGTTCGTTATTTTAATGCTCTTTCACTTGAAGAATGGAAAACATTTAAAAAGCAATATAAAGTTAAAAATAATTTTAAAATAAAAAACAATTACTTTTTTAGTAGTGTAATATTTAGTAAAAATCCGTTTATTTTCACTCTGCGATTATTACGATATTTATTTTTTAAAAATGCAAGAGTCAGCAAGTTACGGACTTATGAAAAATACATAATCACAAAGCATAATAATCAAAAAACTCTTACAAAAATTATCGGTAATATCTCCTACAGAGCATTGCTTAATGCCCCGTCAGAAAACTGCGAAATAAAATTATACAGTTATCAAATCGCAAAGCTATTGAATGACAATATACTTCTATCGGCAAAAATTAACGTTGAAATAGGAACAGGGATTGTTACCGTAAAAAAAGCTGATTTAAAAGAAATTGCTAAATCTTTAAATATAAACTATGAGCAGCTGTCATCTCAGGCTGATAATATTGGTACAAGAAAGAAACAGCATCAACTCAAACGCAGGAATGGAAAACTATCATACCTAATACTCAATGCTGAACAAGTTAGTCAACTTAAGCTGCATTGCATTGATATTGTCTGTTATGATAAAGGAGAAGATAAATTTAATGTTGCCTTTTCCCCATTTGACAAAGAAAAAGTATTAAACTGTCTGTATCCCAACCATAAGCAAGACAATGCTGACAGTTTTTATATACGCAACGCAAAGCTCAATAAAGAAATTAAAAAGAAAGCTAAAGAAACAGGAGAAAAAATTTGTTATAAAATTGTTTTATCAAATCAGTATAAGGCACTTAAAGAAACCGCATTAGAATTTGCAGTGTTCCGACAAAAGGACGGCAAATATAATGTGGTTTTTTTAGAGTCTAATAAATCTAAAATTGAAAAAGTATTAAGGGGGTTAACCAATGTAGAAAACACAAAGATAGACACTTCCCTACATCAAAGTAAAAATAATCAAAAAATATAAGGAGGTAAAATTATGAGCGTTACGAAAAAAGTTATAACGCAGAACACAGAAGTTGAAATGATTGATAATCATTCTATTAAGTCTACAGCTGATATGCTGCGTATGCGTGACACAGACGGTGACGGTATAAATGATTTTATTGACTCTAATGGATATACTAAATCATCAGAGTTATATATGAGATTATCCCCAAACCAATACGAACGCATTAGAGACAGTGGCTATCCTGCTGATTGCAAGCAATCAAAAGACGGCAACTATATATTGCGCTATTTGCAAGAACAAAAAGAAGAAATTGATAATATTATTAAACCGGTTTTACACTACTCAAAGAGGAAGTAAACCGGTTCTTTTTCTTTCAACAACAAAGGAAAACAATATCTTAATCTTTATAATGAAAGAAGTGAAGTTAATATGCCAAATGAAATAAAAAACATTATTCGTTTAAAGGGTGATGAAAAAAAAATAAATGAAATGCTTAAAGCTATTCAAAATGATAAATATGGTATAGGTACGATAGATTTTAATAAAATTATTCCCATGCCCGAATCGCTGAATATTCATGATGGAAGCAAAACTGACAAGGGACTGAAAGCCTATCAGGAATTTATTGAAGTCTATGTTTCGGGAAGAAAAACAGATGAAACACTTAAGGCCTTAAAAAATATTCCATCAGAGAGCGAGGAAGCCTTTCTCCGTCAGCGAACGGATATCAGTCGAGACGAATGGGAGCTTGGGAAAACAGCATGGAATAATATCCAAAAGAACGGTACTCCAACTTGGTTCGAATGGAAAACCGAAAATTGGGGGACAAAATGGAATGCATACGACTATGAGCATGTTCCAGAAGTTGACTTATACTTTTTAACAGCTAATGGTGCACCTCATCCTATTTTAGAGAAACTCTCTAAAATGTATCCCGAAATAACCATTGAACATGAATGGATAAATGAAGGGCTGGGAAATAAACACTTTCATGAAACTTATCGTGGCGTAAATAAAGCACAAGATCATGTAGATGAACTATACAAACTTGAAGAAGATTTAGGAATTCCTGAGAACGAAAGACTAACGGAATGGTTCGGTGATTATGGTATCTGTTCTCCTAAACCGTATATTACAGATGAACAAATCATCTCAAAATTAAAGGATTTACAGATTAAATCAAACAATGCTACTGAAAAAAGTGCAGATATTTCTAAGTTTAATGTTCACACCCTTTTAGAGCCAAAAGGTAATATCGTTGCTCTTGCATCGATGACACTTTATGATGCTGTTACTATTAACAGTATAACAATTAACAAAGGTGAAAACGGCTATTATGTTAAGCTACCTCAAAAACGTACGCAAGACGGTAATTATATTGATGTTGCTCACCCTATTAATGCTAATCTGCGTAATCGCATTAATTCTGTTCTGCTTTCTGCTTATCTAAATGGTGTTAACAAACAAGAATTCACATATACAGGAAATATTTATATTACTGCCCAGAACAGTGTAAAGTATAACATTGAAAAAACAAAAAATGTTTTAGGCAGAATGGACATACTTGTTAATGATTTTGTGATTCATAACGCTAAATTATTCGTAAATAACAATGGTGAAGTCTCACTTGAGTTACCTAAATTCAAAACAAAAGACGGTAAATTTAATTCGCTTGTATCCCCTGCAAATCCTAATTGCTATGCTCAAATCAAAAATTCTGCAATTACTGAACATAGTACAGAATATCAATTTAAAAAAGGAACATCGGATGATGTTGCAAAGCTCGCTGCAGAGGGGTTGAAGTTCTCTGTTAATTATAACTCTGCCGGTGAAGCAGTTATAAAATTCAAGGAATCTGATGCCACAGCCGTTTCAAAAATACTAAATACTATTCCAAACGCTAACGCAACAGCTAAAAAATAAAGTGGACAATTTGTCCAAAAGCAGCTGTCTGAACGGCAGCTGCTTGAAAGGAGTGATAAAACTTGAATATCGGCGATAAGGTTGGAGATACAAAATATGTCACAGAACAAGACATATGTATTGGCGGTAATCACTATTTTTTTGCTTATGACAAAGGAAATGAATATCCGTATATGGTTGGTGAATATCAAGCTAACGAATTATTTGGTATATATGATAATTGTGTCGGATATTCTGATTATTTAACCGCTATGAGCGAATGGTCAAAGCGTATATCCGACGCAATCACCCAATTCCAGACAGAAAGAAAAGCAACAGGAATTGAGCCAATCACATTGTCTAAAGATGATGTATTCCCATTAAGTTATGCGGATAATATTGTTGATAAGATTGTTGTTATTAAACCATCTGCACTAAGACGAGAATACCAAACATCAGAGCACCAGCTTTACTTTTGTGTTGGTGGCTTTGGTGCAGAAGGTAATTCAAGGGGATGTGCTGTTTTTCTGCACAGCATAATTGATGACAGACATACACGTTTTAATCGTGAGGATATTCTCGGAATAATCAAGGCTGACAAAATTCCGGAATGGGCAAATGATAAAGTCAATGAACTGATAGCAAAAAATGGAAATAACATTGTATCCGCAAGTAGCTCCATAGTCAAATCTATTAAGAGGTGATAATATGGCAGTTCCTAATCAAAATATTCTTCGCCGTAATCGAAGTAAAAAACCTATTATAATTACCTTTGCTGTATTAATCTTCTTACTATTTATAATAATTTCGTATGCTATTTATTGCATTATGGATTACAAATATACTAATTCAGTAACGGAATTAGATTTTGGTGGTTATATTATTGCTATATCATCAATGAGTTCAGGTAATTTTCATTTACAATTTTCATTTAATGTTCTGATGGAAATACTAAAAAAACAGTTGTCACTGTGGTATGTGTATATAGGTTGCTGCGCTGTTATTTTTATTTATATGACAAGTCGTTCACGCAATGATTGGAAAAATATGGAGCATGGTTCTGCAAGGTGGGCTGATGATTATGAAATAAAGCAATTACAAAACAAAGATTGTAAAGGTATCCCTCTTGCAAAAGATACATATTTACCGCTTGACAGCGACATAGCAGCAAATCTTAATGAAATAGTAATAGGCGGTTCCGGTGCAGGTAAAACACTTCGAAAAATCAAACCTGATATACTGCAAATGAATGGCAGTTATGTTGTTACTGACCCTAAAGGTGAGTTGTATCGTGATTGTGCAAAATTGCTTAAAAAGAACGGATATGATGTCAAAGTTCTTAATCTTGTTAATATCAAATATTCCAATTCATATAATCCATTTGCATACATTACAAATGAAGATGATGTTGTAAATGTTGCATCACTCTTTATGAAAAACACTGCCGGGGATGGAGAAAAAGAGGACTTTTTTACCGGTGCAGCTCAAAAACTGCTTATCGCACTTATGATGTATCTGTTTAAATCTGAAAATGAAATCAAAACTTTTGGTCGCATAATTAGACTGCTCAATTCAATAAGATACAAAAATGGTTCCATAGACATGAGTTGTGAACTTGCACGCTGTCTTAACAAACATGCAACAGTACACCCTAATGACATTGCATCAATTAACTGGGGTGGTATGCAAGGCAACGCACAGGAAACTCAATCATCAATCAATGAAGTGCTGTCAACTCGTCTTTCTCTGTTTGGTACTACAGGACTTGATGCAATAACATCAACTGATGAAATGAACTTTGATGATATTGGTGTAAAAAAGACAGCAATATTCTTGATTATTCCGGCTGCCAGAAACACTTACAAAGTTATTTGCAACTTATTTTACAGTCAGCTTTTTGAGCGACTAATGAGAGTTGCAGAAAATAAGTACGACGGCTGTCTGCATCAACTTGTGTCGTGTGAGATTGATGAGTTTGCAAACATTGGTGAAATTCCTGCGTATGACAAAATACTTGCTGTTTCAAGGGCATATAATATTCGTATTTGTATGGTGCTGCAAGGTCTGTCGCAATTAAAAGCACTTTATGAAAAAGAATATGACGGCATCATTGGTAATTGTGATATTTTTACTCTGTTGGGTTCAAAGGATAAAGAAACATTGGATTATATTTCCGATAAGCTCGGAAAAATTACTGTCCGCAATGACAGCAGAAGCTACAATAGAGGAGGTATGCAAGGCGGAGGTGGACAAGACACAGAAGCTGTTGCAGAACGCCCTCTCCTCTACCCTGACGAAATTAAGAAAGTCATCAAACCTAATATAAAAACACGAAAATTCGGTGGTAGCAGTATTATTTTTGTAGGATATGAAAGCCCTATGTATCTATGCAAATTTGATACTTTTAATCATCCTTTGTTTGCCGAATGTGGCTCTAAATATCCCGGCTACAGACAAAACAACACATATATTGAAGAAGTCTACGCACCAATTTGGGAACAGAGAATTGAGCAATATGATAAAATGTACAGCAAACTCAGAAAAGATGACGAAATAAGCAAAAAGGATTTTGAAATCCAAGCTGAAAAACAGAAAGAAAGTGATCAAAAACAAATGGAAATGGAATTTAACGCAAATAATCCTGTTGTCGCTCCTGCACTTATTCCAACAGAAGAATACAAGGATTATACTTACAGTTCAGATAGAGCTGATTATGACCCTGTTTCGGACTTTGATGATGAATATGATGAAGAGATTTATGAGGATATTGCACCAATCGTAGAGAAGCTTGTTTATGCAGGAGGCGATTAATAATGTCAATGAGTATTGAAGAAACAGCCGCAACTATGAATGTCTTTGAGGATATGAAACAAAAGGCAAAGAGTGCTCTAAGTACTGCAAGAGAAATTTCTATGCTTATTAATTCAATAAAATCAAAAGATAATTCTACTGATGCAGCGCAAGTTGCTAATAAACAATATCAATGGACTGGTCAACACACAGATATTGCTCATTGTGCAACTGAAAAAATTACTGTTAATGACCTAAACAAAATACAAGATGCTGATTTACAGCATAACGTAAAAGCTTCATTTTATGATGCAGTTTATGATGGTTATTTAATGGTAAACAACAATGGACAATTTATTCTTACTGAGAAAGGCTATCAACACATACAAAATGATTCCTTTATAACTCAGTTTGAAAAAGACCAATATTACAAAAGCACCCAAAATATTTATTCTGTTTCTCTGAGGGGAAATCAGCAAGATCTTGATATTTTTCGTTATACAGATAAACTTAATTTTAATCAGATTATGACTGACGACCCCAATACATATTTGCGAATAATGCACTATTTTTCCGAATGTAAAAAATATGGTATGGTCAACATTTCTGATAACGGAGACATTACTCCAACAGATAAATGCAAGCAATTCTTATCACAAAACAAAGCTACTGCTAATGTAACAAATGTTACTGCTGATAACGTTGCCTCTTATGCTGATTTTTATAAGAGCAGTAGAAATGTAACAAATTCAGGTAAAGCAGTTGCAAGTGCAAATGCTGCCAAAGTTGGAACAAAAGCAGCTTCAACTGCCACCGGTGCTGCTACAGGAGGTGCAACGGTGGCCGCAGAAGCAATTATTGAGATTTCTAAATTAGGTGCAAAGCAACTTGACAAAGCAACTGATCTAAACTTAACACGCAGTTCTACAAGTAAATACAGTCATTAATCGTTATTAAGATTTTCTTAATAGCGATTTTTTATTTTATTATTTTTTAGGAGGTTTCAATTATGGAAACAAAAAAACAACCGAAAAGAAAAAACAGATTGACAAAGATTTTCTCTGTCACAAGTACAGTATTATGTACAATCGCAATGACTATGCAAAGTTACAGTGCAGCTCCCCCTACAGGAGTTGACAGCAGTTCATACAGTTCACTTGTTGACATCGTATTTTGGATTGCGGGTATAGCTGTTGCTGCTGCCGGCGGTATTCCCTCTATCATAAAAATTGTTCAGGGACAAGCTGATGAAGACCCTCGTGGTCGTAATGCAGGTATTGCCGGTGCAGTAATTACAGGTGCCTGTGTAGGTGCATTGGTAGCAATTAAAACTATTCTTTTCTAAGTGTACATAAAACTTCGTGCCCTTGTTTTCAAGGGCACATGGAGGTGTATTTTTATTGACAAATATATCAAAATACAATATTAAGAATATCAATACTTTAAAAATAAAGAAAAGCAATAAACTTCGCAGAAAAATAATTGCGATACTTTTAATTATCATCGTGTTTTCATCTGCTTTCTGTACTTCTGTATCTGCCGTATCCTATAATTCATGGAATCTAATCATATCACAGATTGACAGAAGCTATTTCTACCAAGGTGGATCATCACTTAACAGCAGTTGGCCTACCAGTACACAAAACGCCTGGATTGCAGCATCCAACTTATCGTATACCTTTAATCAGTATATCTTGTCAACCAATACAAGCACCAATTTAGTTAAGCAAATGCAGTATATGTATGATAACGGATATTCAAACCAAGCCGTTTCATACGGAACTCGTTGGAATGATATCTGGTATGAAATAAATGATTTGATTACCGATGTTTCGTATACATGCTCAAATGGTTCGGTTACAGCTGCGCAAAATTTATGTGATCAGATTCGTTCTGAGCAGGATAGATTGAGAAATCTTGCTAATGAAATTACTACAAGCTATTATACTGCTTATACTGCTAAAGACTACCCGAGTATTGCAAATGATATTTCTATCTCAGGCATCAGTGCACTCAATACTCTATGGAATATGCTTGGAAACATATTAAAAACAATCGGTACAAACTCAGCTAATACAGATTCATTGTTAGGTATGTCATGGACTTCCGGTGACATCCAAGGTATTGCAAATACTGTAAGCGGAATTGTTAAAACTTTTGCATACGCCCTTGCATGTATATTATTTGGAATCAATGTAACTACAACATCCTTACAATATGAAATGTTAACCCTTCGTGGAGGAGTAAAAGTCTTTGCGCGTGTATTATTAGTTAAATTCTGGATTGATTTAGCTATTCCTATCTGCATTTATATGTTAAATATGATTAATTCTCTTGCAAAACAAATTTTCAATCTGTTCACAATAAATAGTATCGTAGTATTTTGGCAGGATGATTTAATAAAATTTGATGTTCAAACCAATAATGGCATATTAGACACTATCATAAAGGCTACAGAGAAAATTATAAATTTCTTTGCAAATTTCTTTTTCCAATTACCAATATTAGCAATAACAGTTGTTCTAATAATAGTAATTGTCTCTGTATTCATAAAGATTATTTCAAGAGCATTTGAATTAACTGGTCTTATATCAATATCACCGATATTTTTTGCAACCCTTGTCAGCGAAGAAACAAAGCATTACTTCAGAAAATTCGCCGGTGCATTTTTATCTACAGCCGGATATATGGTTTTTATGGCTATAGTGTATGCTGTAGCCTCAAAATGGATTTCGCAATGCTCTACTGCAAGTATATCAAATGTTCCCGAATTAGCTCAAGCATTTTTCAGCGTATTACCGAGAACATTAATAATTATTGCTTGCTGTAGAATTATGAAAAAACCACCTAAGGTATTAACATCACTTTTCGATGGAGGTTAATATATGAGAAAAGTTAAAATTACTAAACAACAAACAGTTAATCCAAAAGCTGTATATATGGGATTATCCATCTCTCAAATAATTATTATGGCAATAGGTATAGCTATTGCCATAGGTACATTAGCATTATTCTATTTTGCATTAGGATTAGACATAAATTTGACTATGACCGTTATTTTTTTTGAACTCGTCATTTCTTCTGGTTTTTCTATAGTGAGGATTAATGGAATGAATTTGTTTAAATACATCTACACAGCTTTCCAATCACCTATATACAGACCATATCAATCGAAAGGAGCGTTAGACACTTATGAAATCAAAGAAGAAAAAGCAAAGTAAAATAGTTATCGTAGATGAAAAGAAAAAGATAGAACATAATTATGCAAAATCAAAAAATAATCCTCAGTCTGCACAAGACACAATACCGTTTGATGAAGTATATGAGAATGGTCTTTTTCGTTCAGGCGAAACTTTCTCATTAATGTTTCAGATTGAAAATATCGACTACAAGATAATGCGTGAAAATGAGAAAAACAATTTTTACAGCAGGTATCAGCATTTTCTAAACACGCTTCCGCAGTCAATAAACTATCAGGAATTCATCATGAATAATCCTGTGGACAGACAGTTTCTTACAAAAGCACTTATTCCATCTCCTGAAAATCAGAAATGTAATAGAGATGTATATATTGATTTTTGTGATGTAATGAATAACATAATAGAAACATCAGCAGAAAAATCATGCGAACAAGTTATTCTTGGTGCTATTTCATTTACCCCTCAAACCAAACTTGATGATGTGAATATTTTGTTTAAATACTTCAAAGCAATACAGGATCAGGCACTTAATTTACCTACTAAGATTACCCAGATTATGCCTGAAAAGAGCTTTGAATATTTACATAGTATTTGTCATATGTCAGATAACGAACCATTCCTCCTGCCTACTAATTTCTTACAGTCAGATGTCAATCTTAAGGACTATATTGCTCCCTCAAGCTTTAAATTCAGAAACAAGCTAATTGAGGTTGGCTCATCGTACAGCTGCGTAATGTTTGTCAAACGATACTCACACGAATGTGATGATGAATTTATCACTGACATTCTTGATAATAACTATAATATTGCTGTAAGCAAACATCTTACCAGAATTGATAAAACTGAAAGCCTTAAAATACTCAAAAGACAAATGGAAGATTTAGAGGGCAGACTTGAAAAGCGTCGTGAATTAAACCATAAGCGAGGCGGTTCGTTTATTCCGTATTCTCTGCGCAACCGTGAAAAAGATTTAACTGAACTGCAAGAAAAACTCGGCGGTTCAAATTGTGATCTATTTTCATTTGCAACCTATATATACATTTCCGCAAATAGTGAGGATGACTTAAATGACTTAAAAGAGTATATTAAACAAACTGCTGCCCGTCATCAGGTTATAGTTGACATTTTAACCGGAGTACCTATGCAGGAAGCAGGGTGGAAATCAATCCTGCCTTTTGCGTGTCCTTCAAAAAACAAAGACGGTTCATTTATTGGACAACCATTTTATCTTCCGACAGATGAAGTAGCAAACTTCATTCCGTTTTCATACCTGAACAGCATAAGTCCGTCAGGTATTTGCTACGGTTTGAATAGTATTACAAATACACCGATAGTTATTGACCGCTCAGAGGGTCTAAACGGTAACGGTCTTACATTAGGTACATCCGGGTCCGGTAAATCAATGATTACAAAAGATGAGTTTTTCGCTGCTTCTATGAAGTACACAAATGATGAGTTTATTATTATTGACCCAGAAAACGAATACCGCCCTCTCGGAGAAGCAACTCCAAATATCCCATTTGCACCCTTTGATGCAGAAATTATTAAGCTCTCCCCTAATACTGATACATATATCAACATATTTGATACAGATTTATCATATTCAGAGGATGGAGCTTCTGCTGTCACAATGAAATCAGACTTTATTATGACTTTTTGCGAAGCCGCAAAAGGTTTTTCGCTTACTGCTACAGAACGCTCCATTATAGACCGTTGTGTTAAACTTGTTTATCAGGATTATATCCTAACAGGTGATAAATCAAAGATTCCAACCTTGTCAGTCTTTTACAAGACATTAAAAATGCAATCTGAATCAGAAGCATCAGACATTGCTCTGTCCCTTGAACTATTTGTAAAAGGCTCTTTCAACATTTTCTCCCACAAAACAAATGTAGAATACCATAAACATGTAATAATCTGGGATATATTTGAAATGGGCGAACAACTTAAAACAGTGGGATTACTTGTTCTACTTGAAACTCTCTGGCAGCGTGTTATAGAAAATAAAAATAAAGGTATTCGCACTTGGATTTGGACAGATGAATTTTCCATTATGTTCAATGACAATTCTTCTGATGTATTTCGTACAGGCGAATTCTTTGAAAAGATATACAAAAGAATTCGTAAGCACGGCGGTATAGCCTCAGGTGCTACGCAAAATATTTCCGAAGTTACCAAATCAAAACAGGCTATGACTATGCTGCAAAATTCAGAATTTCTTATTCTATTGGCTCAAAAGGAAGAAGATTTAGCTGTTCTAAAACAGCTATTGAAACTTTCAGATGCTCAGGCAAAATATCTTGATACCGATGAACCGGGAAAAGGTTTAATAAAACTCGGCAAACGCATTATACCTTTTGAAAACAAAATACCTTCTAATTCCTTAATGTACAAAATCTGCTCAACAAAATTCAAGGACAAACAAGATAATATGGCTCAAACGGGGTGATTGAATGAACATATTAATTGTTGCTGATAAATCAGATATAAAAACTTATGAGAATGTAATAAAATCAGCTCCTAATACATCTGTATTGGGAGCTGTTACAACAGTAAACTTAAGTTTTATATCTGAACTTAAGGATAAATGGCATCCTCATATGGTAATCATTGACACGGAGGTTCCCACTAAAAAAATTAATATAATAGATGTAATTAATAATATAAATACACTCTATCCGTATATAAAAATAGTTGTTTTAACTGATGATGAGGATAATTATTCTTATCCTGCTTATGCCGTTATAAGAGGTCAGGTATCAAGTATTGAATTTAAAGCACTTATTAAAAATGCTATTTCAGAAGTTAACCATGGATTATTTCTTGAATCAGGTAAAACAGAAGAATTAGCAAATAAATCCGAAAATAATATCAGTTATTTAGATACAGGCTCGGACATTACGGAAAAATTATCAAATAAAAATGAGCACATGGACAAATTGTCCATAGATGCACCCAAAATAGAGATACCTAAAATCAGGAAAAATAACAGGCGTACAAGCAATCGAATGATATATATTGCCTTTATAGGATTAACTGTACTAATTACAATTATAGTAGTATGTATCGTGCTAAACTCCTGCAATTCTGCACATAGTTCTGCTACATCTGATGAAGTTCCTACGCAAGCTACTCATCTCATTGAACCTATTGAAGTCCCATCAGAGGAAGGAACAACGGACTCAGAATTAGTAATATCTTTTACTGACCCATCTATAATGGAATCGGTTATCATTGACGACGATAATACTGTTGCTACGGTTCCCCGTTCAGAATCCTACAATAGTACTTCATCAAATAATAGCAATTCGACCTCTGTCAGCAGTTCTTCTGTCAACAAAACTCCAAACTCTGATAATAAAACCAATAATTCTCATTCTTCAAGCAGCACATCAAGTAACAGTTCTACAAACAGTAAAGTTGAAAATTCTGATAACAACAACTATTCAAGTCAAGGCAGCGTTTCCGTCTCTCAAAATAATAATAAATATAGTAACAGCAACACTAACCGTGTACAAAGTATCAAACTGAACTATTCACAAAAAACACTGACTGTTGATGAATATATTACTATTTCGGCAACCGTCAGTCCTGCTACAGCTAACTATACTTTAAATTATAGCAGTAGTAATACGAGTGTTTGTACTGTAAGTTCATCGGGCACTGTTACTGCAAAAAAAGCGGGGACAGCAACTATTACTGCAACCGCAGATGGAAAATCAACAACGTGTAAGATTATTGTAAATCCAAAACCGATTAGTCATCCTACTTCTCCACCTACGACAGCTGATCCGGTAAAACTGTCATATACTAATTATACAATCGTTAGCGGTCAAACTTTTACACTTCAACTTTACAATGCGAGCAGTGTCAGCTGGCATATTAATTACCCGAGTATAATAACCACAACCGGTGGTTCAGCTACTCAAATCAATATTAAAGGGCTAAAATCAGGTACTGCAACAATAACAGCAACAAACAATTCTACCGGCAAGCAATACACTTGCATGGTTACAGTAAAATAGCGTTATTATAACCAAATATTACGGTAATATAATAACTGTGCCTCACAATAAAATTGGAAAGGAATAAAAAATCAATGGTCATATGTTTTAGCAACAGAGATAGAAATAATCGTTTTACAACCGAGTATGACAGCATTCAGGTGTTTCAGGAAGAAAATCCATATGCTAACGTCTGGTTTGCTTTCAATGAAAAAGATGATGTATCAAGTGCCAATATCGTTAATGAGAAGTGTCCACTTTGTGGAGGTTACATAAGATCCGGAAGAATCAATTATTATTGTTCTGAATATAAAAATGGATGTAAATTCAATATTCCATATGCAATTTGCGGCAAAAAGCTAAGTCAGACTCAGTTAAAAATGCTCATTTCTTCAAAGAGGACAAACATAATCAAAGGCTTTATAAGCAAATCAGGACAACCATTTAATGCCTCGCTCATAATAAATAATGAGGGTAATACAGAATTCGTATTTGATAATAACCATAAGAGGACGAAAAAATGACTTTCTTTATGTGTTCTCTGTTCTATATCTATGTTGTATATGCAATAAGCTATTATCGCAGAGAAATTAATTACAGATTGACTGATGGGCATTCGAAAAAAGTTAATACAAAATGTAAAGCACCGTTTTCTTTAAAAAAATCGGTGCTTTTATGTTTATCAGTAGTAATTATAAATATTATTTTACAACTTATTTATGGTTCCGAAATACCTATATTAATCAATGCAATACCCGTTAGCATTTGTATGTTTCGACTTAGAATGTACGAAAAGGCCTTAATTAAAATGGACAAGGAGTGAAAATATGCGTTACTATAAAAAGAAAGATATGTACTTTTTCAGTGATGATGAAAAAAAAGAGGCACACAACATTTCAGTCATCGACTATTTGGAAAAGAATTATGGTTTTGCTTTTAAAAAAGTTAGAGGCGGTTATCGCTGTGAGCAACATAATAGCTTGTTTGTACATAATGATGAAAAGAGTTGGTATTGGAACTCAAAAGGCTTCGGCGGAGGTGATGTCATAGCGTTTGTACAGAAATATGACAATAAATCCTATGCAGAAGCATTATTGCAAATATTGCAACCGTCTGCGCAGATTGATTATACAACATTTGAAAAAGCACCCGAAAAGCCGATTGAACCTCAAAAACGTGAACTAATGTTGCCACCTAAGAAAAACGGTAAATACACAAATGTTTTTGCTTATCTAACTAAGACACGCTGCATCGACCCGGCAATCATATCAACACTGCTACACAAAAAATTCTTATATCAGGATACACACAACAACTGCGTATTCGTAGGATACAATAAAGCAGGGTTACCTGCTTATGCAAATATACGAACAACGCTGACTAATGTCCAATACCGCAAGGAAGCCATTGGCTCTGACAAGAGCAATGGCTTTTTTATATATGGATATGATAAAAGTAAAATCTTTGTTTTTGAAGCTCCCATTGACCTTCTATCTCACGCAACACTCAGTAATATTGCAGAGAACAATAACAGGGCGTGGCTGAACGAAAGCCGTCTGTCTCTCGGTGGTGTTTGTGATAATGCCCTCGAGCATTATTTGCAGGAACATCCCGAGTGTCAAGAAATCTGTTTTTGCCTTGACAATGATTCTGCCGGCATTGCTGCCACTGAAAAATACACTGCCAAATATCTTGATAAAGGCTACAAGGTGACTTCTGATGTACCTGTTCACAAGGATTTTAATGAAGATTTACAGTCAATATGTAATAAACCACAACAGGGGTTAAAAAAGTAAACAATGCCGTTATCCGAAACAAGAACGGCATTGTTTTTTTATTTATCGAAAGGAGCGACAGAAAATGAAAATCAGAGAAAGATATTACAATGTTTTTAAAATGCCAAATGATATTTTTGAAAAACATCTTACTTGCTCTGAGCTCACCGTTCTTGCGACCGTTTACAGTCTCAGAAGTCGCTCTATTTACCAGGGCAACAAATATATAAAAATCTCCCAGAAATCAATCGCTGCTATCTGTGGGTTTAAATCAACGGCTACAGTCAGTAAAGCGATTGAAAAGCTCTGTCTCTTAGGCTATATCACAAGAATTAATCGATATTATGATGATTACAAAAAGCTTGGTACAAATGTATATACTATTCCTACTGTCAGAGGTAAATACTTCTTTGTTAGCCGTCAAATTTTTAAATACCATTTAACAACAGCACAAATGAGAATGTATTTATTCTTCTGCAAATGCTCTGACAGCCGTTCTAAACGATTCTGGAACAGTTATAATGATATTTGTCAAACACTTAAATTAAAGCGTTCTGCGGTCATTAAAACGATAACAGAGCTATGCGATATGGGCTTAATAAAAAAATATCGCATTACAAAAAAAGACGGAAGCTACTCAGACAACCATTATAAGGTTATTAAGCTTCTTCCGCCTAAAAGAAAAATACATAAAAAAAGAAGATGCCGTTTCGCCCCGGCATCTTCACCTGTTTACATAAGCAAACATAAAACAAATTGCACTTTTATGATAAACCTATATAATCAAAAAGTCAATATATTTTTAATATTTTTTTATTTAAGGGGTAGTCCAAAAATTTGTAGTTCATTGTATAGTACCCACTCTATTCCACCAGATAGAAAGAATAGAATTAAATTATACTTAAAGTATAGATGTAACTTAACATTCTATGGCTCTTAAATTTTGTGGGGCGAAATGTGTCTTAAACATGTAATTAGTGATTTTTTTGTTGAACTCAACTAATCATTAATCAAAGGATAATTACACTTATTCAAAACATTCACTACTTTTTGATAGAAAATCGCCTTTCTTTTTCTGTTGGAAAACTACAAGCATAACTTTGCTAGTTGGTGTCAAGAGTGCTTTAAAAATAAGCAAAAACAGCATAAATAATTATTTATACTGTTTTTTATTTACACACTCAGTCATATATAGACTTATATTTTAACAATATTACCGTTAGAAAAAGTATATATGCCTGCTTCAAAATAGTAATTTTGTCCATTTCTGCTATCCCAATTGCCATTACCATCGTTAAAACATACATTAGCAAAACTTGAATCATCAAGGTCAATCG
>JAFLSM010000001.1:26153-79022 GCA_022510955.1 Ruminococcus sp.
TTTGACAGCCAGGCACTTCAGTCCAAGAACCATTGCCTACTTGATAATGAATATAGGGGGTGTCATATCCTTTGTAGTAAATTGTAACTGTATTATCCTTCTTTTCTGTAACAGTGTAGTCAACAGTTTTTAAGGCAAGAATTCTATCGTTGAATTTAATTGTTAGATTAATTTTATAATCACCAGTTTCTGTTGGAGTCCAACTAGCTGTTTTATCAGAATTTGTTGTTAGAACATTTTTTAAACCATCTTTAGTTACTGAATAAATATAATTGCTTGGAGTAATCACTGAAGCTTCGTTTATAACATCAGCACTGATTATTATTGTATCACCAACTGAAGCCGTTGCCTTATCTGTATTAACATCTAATACAGCTGTTTGATTAATATTAAACGAACTTGATTCTGTTACTGTATTGCCTAGTGCATCACTTGCAGTTACTTTCATTATATAAGGACCTGTTTCCGAAAACTGTATTGAAGACGTGTTGCTGTTTGAGAAATCAGAAATTGTAATCTCTTGGCCATATCTCCAATATGAGAATTTGTACTGGTAAGGTGCTTTACCACCATCGGCTAAAGCACTCATTGTAACAATTTCATAGTTACCTGAAGCACCTTTGATTGGACTCACATTAAAGGAAGAAATTTGTAAATCTTCAACTGCAGGGCTGTATTTACTAATTTGACCATTACTAAAACTGTATGTACCTTCATAAAAACGATAGTTTTGTCCATTGTTATTGTCCCAGTTGCCATAGATGTCGTTGAAACAAACATTTGCATAATTTCCAGAAGTTAAGTAAATAGTGTATTTATATGGGATATTATCTATACTATAGTTAGATAACAAATTAACACCAGGCACTTCAGTCCAAGAACCATTGCCTACTTGATAATGAATATTAGGGGAAGAATTAAAACCACTATAATAAATTGTTATCTTTGCAGTATTTGGCTCCGTTTCAAAGGTTCTTGATGCTCCATTAAGGGTAAATCCATTGCCTGAATAGAGGGAATAAACTGTCTCAGAATTATTTCTAATAATTTTTACATTTTTAATAATACAAGAATAACCATCCTTAGTAGTATCATAAAAATCAACAGCCCAAAGATAATTATTAAAATTATCATCATTTAATTCAGCAACTACATTATCTAAATTAAAACACATTGTGCCATCGTTTGCAGTTGTTGTACCATCATATGAATATGAACCAACATAGGTATTTCTAATTTCATATGGGCAGACTTTTTTCGAGTACTGCTTACCAGTTAACTTATTAACAGCAGTAACAATTATTGGAGTCTGATTTCTCCTTGCGGAATTAATTTTGTATACAAGAGTATAGTTAGAATCACTGTCATGAGGCTCAACGTTTATTCTATAAACATTAGTAATTATTGCTCTACGGCTTGAGTTATCAACACCAGAAACTGCAGAAATTTCATTAATAGCATCATATGATACCCAAATAAATCCATTGTTTCCTCTTATCCAATCAGTACCCCATGAATTAGCAACTTTAAATGCACCCATTTCACCAGAATCAACTTTGCCGTTACCGTTAATATCAGCCCAAATATTATCATTGTATCCGACAAGAGTCATTCTGTGACCGCTACCCAATTTTTTATTATTAGAAACAGCAATATATTCACCAGCATACTTATTACTTTCGGGTGTAGTACTATTACTGCAAATTTGTTTATATTCCCAATTTTGTCCAACATTAGGGTCATCTGTACTAAACGAAAGAACTTCTCCATTACTTAGAGCAGCCTTTAATATATCAAGCTCGCTGTCTGTTGGAGATGTGATTTGGGTTCGAGGAATTTCTAAATATTCATAATTCTTAATACGATAGTCAGTAGATTTTTTCCATAAATTCTCTGTCGGCGACCATGTAAGATAATCTTCTGTGTTGTCGCAATCAGCGTAAGTTACATTTCCTTGTTCCTTCATTATATCAAATCCATCACTAGCAAATGTACCTTGATTTCTTCCACTGTTTATGAAATTGTATGTCCACAAAGGATTAAAGGTATTTTCGGGGGTAGTTACACGACCCATAGCTTTGTTCATAGTATATGTGAACTGATAATATGTTTGCGCCCAACATACACAAGAACCAATTGACCCCTGATTTCCTATTGCAGGAAAATAAACGCTTTCACTGTTATCTACTGATGAAGGAAAAGCTGTGTATGCTTTTACCATATCTCCCGAACTTTTATTTTCTTTTTCTACAGATTTATAGTATTCTTCAACAGAATTAATTACATTGTCACCATATAATGTGTTTTTAGTAAGGTCACCCGTTGTATAAACCTTATCACCGTTATGATGATTGTTTAAATCCGTTACTGCTATGCTAAAGTTATTATCATTTGTTGCTGCGCCTGCCGTTAGTGACGGTAAAGCTGATGTCAGCATTAAACTAGCTAAAACTAAAGCACTAGCTTTTTTCAATTGTTTCTTCATTGTTTACCTCCGTTTTTATATATTATTTATAAACTTAATTACTATACTAAAACTTTTTATGTATAAGTAATTAGTCTAACAACAATTAAAATTTCTTGATTTATATAAATACTAACTTAAATAGCTATTTTTAACTATATAATTTAGTTATATTATATCACGCATATAAATTGTTTTCAACATATTTTTAAAAAATATAAAATATTTCTACAAAATTAGCACATAAATAAAACAGTTGAATTGACTTCTTAACTATAATCCTGTGGACAAATTGTCCATTACGCAAAAACTCCCTCACAGGCAAACCTGCAAGGGAGCTTACTTATACTATTTTTTTCTATTCTGTTGTGCTCTGAAGCTTCTTAAAGTTTCTTCCACTTTTTGTTTATCATCAGTACTAAATCTAATGACATTGAGTTTGTCACTTTCAATTTTGCCGTCAAACTTTATATTATTACTTATAAGGTAATCCGCTTCATCTTTTGTTACTCTATCATAAGAATAGTCGTCATTTAGTGTGCGCCTACTATGAGGCTTTTTTGTCCATGTCTTAACGGTCTGTTCTTTTATAAATTTTATAAATCCGTCCAAATTATCCGTTTTATCAAATACAGCTAAAGCCATATAATATGTTTCTTTATCTTCGGAATAAATTATTGTTGGTGGATAGTTATGTGTAATAAGATAATAATTCATAAGAGTTCTGCCCAATCTACCATTTCCATCAGCAAAAGGATGTATACTTTCAAAAGACAAATGGAAGTACGCAGCAACCGTCAAAGGGTCTTTTCCTTCATACGAATTCATCTCACTCAGTATAAATTGGAGTTCTTCTTCAACTTCTTCCGGTAGAACACCAACATCATCTCCGACAACAAACAGATGCTTTTTGAATTCTCCAGGTCTTTCTCCCTTATTATATTTTGACTTGTCATAACATCCCTTCATAAGCTTCTTATGGGTTTGTTTAATCAAGTCAATAGTAATAGGTTCTTTATTAATTATCTTTTCTCTCAAAAACTCGTAGCAGTCTTTTTGGTTTTGAATTTCAAACAGTGTTCTCAAATCACCTGTATATGACGTCACTGAGTCGTTTTCAAATACCTCTCTTGTGTCATGGTAAGTGGTGTTAGGATTTTCAATATGATTACTGTTATAGGCAAATAAGACTCTAAAATTATCAAGGTACACATCTAAATCATCTACCGTGTTAATTTTATAGTCTTGCCAATTTTTTAAAACCTCATTATATTCGTTCATAATATCACCAAAACTATTATATCATACTTTTTCTATCCTGAAACATCAATTTTTATAATAGTGGACAATTTGTCCACTAAGAAGAATCCTCCTCACAGGTGAATTCCTATGAGGAGGATTTTTTTCAATTCATTATAATTTTTTCTTTCTATAATTGCAATAAGGGTAGGAAGTACAGCCATAAAAATCGCCATATGAATGACATAAACACATATGCTTATTACAATTCGGGCACTTTTCCAGTCCATCAACTGACATATATGCCGCAGCAATCAACTCTGGCAATACCTGCGCAATCAAAATATAAAGCTTTTCTAAATCAATAATTTCAAAATTATTCTTTTCTAATATTTTTATTGCATTTTCTGTAAAATATGTATTAGTAATGAATACCTTGTTCTTTACATCATTTAATTTATTTGTATATTTGTAAACATCATCTTCTTTTATAAAATCATTTTTGTCAATTATGTTATTTTTCGTTTTTCTTCCCTTAATTTGTATAAAAAACACATTTTGCTCTTTACTTAATATTAAATCTGAGCCATTGTCATATTTATCTGTACCTTCATTATAGTAACCTCCAAACTTAAAAACTTTACGTATAAAATTTTCAAACCGTATGTCAGTAAGTTGATGAAGATTTTTAAAATCATTTACAAGCCCAAAATTTTTTGAAATATCCTTTTTCTGTTGAAAAAGCTTAGCGTTTTTAGCATTTTCAGACTTTTCCAACTTATCTTCTAAATCCCGTATTGTCTGCTTGTATTTTTTAATTCTTCCGAATAAATTCATAGACTATCTCCTGTGCAGAAAGACACATATATTTATAATTTTTCACTAATATCCCTAAAAAAAAAGACAACTTGCTTGACAATAAATGTAAGAAGTTGTATAATAGTTATAAGATAGTATTAAGTTAATACTTATCCTTAGTCAGCAGGCTGTTTGCAGACAACCTACTGACCCACAAAAGAGTAGTTACGATACTCGATTGCGTTAAGGCTTAATAGTGTAAATATACACTAAATAAGTATTTTTGTCAATCACCCTGTGTCTAAACTACTTTTGCGTGGTCGGATACAGGTTTTCTTTTTTCTGTCTTAAAAATAACAATTTAATAATGTAGGACAGATGAAGATACGAAGTCAGATCCCGGATACGATAAACTCTAATAAAGAACAATTATCGTAAATCTAAGAGTGCGGTACTCCGATTAAATGCGCCATGACCTTCAGTGCGTTAGCAACTGAATCGAGCGAGCCAACACTTGTGGAAGAAGTGTTGATACCTGATTGTAAGAATAACTGTGAAGATATTCTGTCAAGATACGCATGTACAATGGGCAACTGTTAGAGACGGTATATATATCTAGATATATACTCAGACCATTGCCAACAGCAAGGAAAATAATCTGTATAATCTACATCATTTTATCTAAAAACTCACAGCCGAGCGATTTAAACAGCTTTTGGCTGCTTAAATCACTTTACTGTATTGGCGCGCCAGAAGGGACTCGAACCCCTGACCTTTTGATTCGTAGTCAAACACTCTATCCAGCTGAGCTACTGGCGCATATACGGCTGTTATTCAGCCGCAAGAAGTATATTACCATACTTTAAAGCAAATTGCAAGTGTTTTTTAAAAATTTGTATCAAAAAAAACAGAAAAAGCTCTATAAGCCATATAAACATCAGTTTTTGACACAATTTCAAAAGGTGCGTGCATAGAAAGAACCGGCACACCAAGGTCAACAACATCAACATTCATATTTGCAACATATTTAGCGATTGTTCCGCCGCCGCCGCCGTCAACTTTGCCAAGCTCGCCGACCTGCCAAAGAATATCATTTTTCTCAAGCATAGTACGAACTCTGCCCATAAACTCGGCTGATGCCTCGGAAGTATCATATTTTCCACCGTGACCTGTGTATTTTGAAATTACTACACCATTGTTAAGATATGAGCTGTTCTTTGGCTCATATGCTGATGCATAAGTCGGATCAAATGCAGCATTTACATCAGCAGAAAGACATGTGCTTTTTGAAAGTGCTCTGTATCCCTCAACACCGTCCTGATTTGCAAGGTCATAAATAAAGTAACGCAAAAAGTCACTCTGCATACCTGTGTTTCCGTCACTGCCTGTTTCTTCCTTATCAGTAAGATAAGTAATGCAGGTTTGCTCCGGCATCTGAGTATTGATAGCGGCCATAACAGCAGGATATGCACAAACCTTATCATCGTGACCGTAGCCGCCTATCATACTTGCATCAAAACCAACATCCTTTGACTTAAATGTAGGTACAAGGCACAATTCTGCTGAAAGAAAATCACCTTCAACAATACCATATTTTTTATTCAGGATAGACATTACATTCAGCTTTACCAAATCGCTTTCTTCATCCTCAGTGTCAAACGGACGAGAACCGACAAGCACATTAAGATCCTCACCTGCAATAGCCTTTGCCATTGGCTTTGTAACCTGCTCCTGTGCAAGATGCGGAAGAATATCTGTAATGCAAAGACAGGATTCATCCTCTGAGTCTCCCCAATTAATATCTACTCTTGTACCATCAATTTTTACAACAGAACCGTGAAGTGAAAGCGGAAGCGTAGTCCACTGATACTTTTTCAGTCCGCCATAATAATGAGTTTTGAAAAGTGCAAGATTGTTCGCCTCATAAAGCGGATTAGGTTTTAAATCAATTCTTGGAGAATCAATATGAGCTATAGCGAGTTTTGCACCGTTCTTGACGCCGTTTTTACCGATTACTGCCAAAGCAATCGCCTTGTCACGGTTGATATAATAAACCTTATCACCCGGATTGTACTGGGCATCAGCATCATACTCAACAAAGCCCTCCTTCTTTACAAGTTCAACTGTATAACGAACAGCCTCACGCTCAATCGGAGAATTGTCAAGAAATTTCTTGTAGCCAACACAAAATTCATCTGCTTTAGCAATTTCTTCCTTTGACAAAGCCTTAACACCCTTTGGCTCTGTCATCATAATCTGTTCTTTAAGCTCGGCTGTTTTGGTTTTATCTGCCATTATATATCTTTCCTTTCTTTTTAAATACTAATATACACATTAATATTATTGGTAAAATCAAGAGAAATATAATTTTTCATACATTTCTTTTGCACTTTGCACTTTAGCTACATAATTATTAGTTTCAGGATACGGAATATCGTCAAGAGTTTCTCCGTCTGAGCTGTACTGAGGATTTGCAAGCCAATCGCTTACTACGAATCCTGCATTGTACGCCGCAACAGCACACTGCTCGTTGCCGTAATAATCATAAAAATATTTTAACAAATAGCATCCGTAGTCAATACAAATCTCAGGATCAAAAAGTGCATCTGCTTCGTACTTGCCATTTTCACCTCTAAGTTCTTGCAGCCATTCAAATGATGACGGCATAACCTGCATAATTCCGTATGCACCTGCACTTGACTGGGTATCAGGATTAAAGTTGCTCTCAGTTCGGATAACACTGTATATGATTGAAGGTTCAAGATCGTAATTCGCTGCTGCCTTTTCTACATATTCGGAATAATCGGTAGGATAGTTAAGTTTTTCAAGATTATTTTTAGTTTCCTCGTTAAAGTGCCCCAACATAAAAACGATTGCTCCTGCAAAAATTGCAAGCACCAAAATCCACAGTATAAAGTTTTTAAAAATACCGCTTTTTTCTTTGCGTGCGTATTTATAATTACGATTATTTCGAGGATTTCTAGAGTTTTGATAATTACGAACATTTTTAACAGGTTTTGCCATTCAATCACCTCGGTTGCAGACAATTTTATAAAGTTTTTCTGTTTCAGTTTCTAAAAATTCTAAATCAGAATTATTTTCTATAATAAAATCTGAATTCTGCCTAAAGAAATCTTCATCATATTGTGCATTTATCCTGAGTTCCGCCGATTGCAAATCAATATTGTCACGAATGCAAATCCTTTTTATTCTAACTTTTTTATCAGCAATAACACTGATGATAACATCACAAAACAAGTTTGCATTGCTTTCAAAAAGCTGGGGTGCATCATACAAAACATACCTTGCACCATTCTGTACAGCCTTGTTTACCTGCTTTAAAAACTCATAAGTAACAAAAGGATGAACAATAGAATTCAGTTTTTCTGTTGCTTCTTTTGATGAAAAAGCTCTTTGTGCAAGTATAGGGCGAATTATTTCGCCGTTTTCATCAAGCACATCATCACCAAATAATGCGGCAATCGCCATAACACAAGGTGAATTTGCAATATAAATTTTTCGAACAAGGCTGTCAGCGTTTATAACACATATATTTCTTTTTAGGAAATATTCAGATACAGTGCTTTTTCCTGCACCGGTTTGCCCTGTCAATCCGATAATTTTAATCTTTTTCAAGATCAATCACCTCAAAACCGGCAGCTCTTATTAGTCTGTTATAAACAGCAAGCCCAACACCTTTTATTGACGGAAGTCTTGAATATACTGTTTTTGCCACACCGTCATCATCAATTTTTCTAAGCATATCAAACAAATTCTGTGCGTGAGCCTTGTAGTCATTTCGTCTGCCTAAAGAATATGTACATACTTCAAGATGCTCAATATCTTCATCACAGCAAAGCGCTGCAACATCGTCGTCTGCCCTATTGTTTACATATTCAATATACTCGCTATCACTGCAATTAAGAAGTATTACATTTGATTTTGGAGCATAATGCTTATATTTCATTCCCGGACTTGAGGCAACTGCACCGTCCTTTAGCTTGTGAACGACAGCATCATCAACATCAATCTTTCCAAGCACCGACGATAACTGCTCAACGGTAATTCCACCTGGTCTTAATACCCTCGGTACTTCCGTCGCAAGCGTAATTACAGTACTTTCAAGTCCAACATCACATACTCCTCCGTCAATCACTGCATCAATCTTACCATTTAAGTCATTTATAACATGGAGTGCAGTTGTCGGACTTGGAGAACCGGAAAGATTTGCAGACGGCGCTGCAAGCGGTACACCGGATGCCTTAATAACTCTTTGTGCTACAGGATGGCTTGGAAAGCGAATTGCAACAGTCGAAAGACCAGCTGAAACCTCATTTGGAATTATATTAGACTTTTTCATAATAATTGTAAGAGGTCCCGGCCAAAAGGCATCAGCAAGTTTATAAGCTTGCTTCGGAATCTCGCTTACAAGGTTATATTTTTCTATATCAGAAAAATCAGCAATATGGACAATCAGAGGATTATCCATAGGTCTGCCCTTTGCTTCAAAAATTTTAGCAACGGATTTTCCGTTTAGCGCATTAGCCGCCAATCCATAAACAGTTTCTGTCGGCAAGCCAACAAGACCTCCATTTTTAAGGATTTCTGCGGCTTTTTCAATATCCTGTTTATTTTCTTTTAACAATAGTGTATTCAAAAAAATTCACCTGAATTTCTAATACTATTACCTAATCAAATAGCTTTTGATTAGAATGAACATTGAAATTATTGCATACTTTCTTTTAATTTTTCTGCTCTGTCAGCAGTCACAAGTGCATCAATAACCTCATCTAAATTACCGTTTACAATATCCTCAAGCTTATAAAGAGTTAGACCGATTCTGTGGTCGGTAAGTCTGCCCTGCGGATAATTATATGTGCGAATACGCTCACTTCTGTCGCCTGTTCCGACCTGAGACTTTCTGTCAGCCGCAATCTCACTTGCCTGCTTATCCTGCTTTTCTTTCAACAATCGGCTTTTTAGAACTTTTAAAGCCTTGTCCTTATTCTTGTACTGACTACGCTCGTCCTGACATTCAACGACAGTACCTGTCGGAATATGAGTAATACGTATAGCAGAGCTTGTCTTGTTGATATGCTGACCTCCTGCACCGCTTGAACGGAAGGTGTCAATCTTCAAATCATTAGGGTCAATCTCAAGCTCAACATCCTCAGCCTCAGGTAATACTGCAACAGTAGTTGTAGAGGTATGAACTCTGCCCTGACTTTCAGTTTCAGGCACACGCTGAACTCGGTGAACACCACTTTCATACTTAAATCGGGAGTAAGCACCCTCACCCTCAATCATAAATGATATTTCTTTATATCCTCCAAGCTCGGTTTCACTTACATTAACAACCTCAATATTGTATCCTTTTTTCTCGGCATACATTGAGTACATTCTGAAAAGCACGGCACTGAACAGAGCCGACTCTTCACCGCCTGCACCTCCCCTGATTTCAATAATAACATTACGCTCATCATTGGGGTCTTTTGGCAAAAGAAGAATTTTCAGCTCTTCGGACAGTTTTTCAATGCTATGTTTTGCATCGTCAAGCTCAGCCTGTGCAAGTTCACGCATTTCAGCATCAGAAGTTTCGCTTAAAATTTCAAGACTTTCCTCCTGAGTGGTAACTGCCTTTTTATATTCACGGTAGGTAAGCACGATTTCCTCAATCGACTTAATCTCTTTCATAATTTTTTGATATTCTTCAGGATTTGCAGCTATCTGAGGCTCATAAAGCCTTTGTGAAAGCTCAGAATATCTCTTGTCAAATATCTCAATCTTTTCAAACATAATTTGTTACTCCGTAATTATTTTTTTGATATTTTTCTCAATCTTATTGCGAGGCACCATAACCTCTCTGCCACACTTTTCACACTTTATTTTAAAATCCATTCCCACTCGAAGCACCAGAAAACTTTTGCCGCCGCAGGGATGTTGCTTTTTCATTTCAACACGAGTTCCCGACTGAATATTCAAGTAAAGCACCACCTATTCTACTATGATTTGGAATTGCTTATCAGCTTGTTCAGAAAAAATCTTAGGAGTAGATATTTGACTTTCCAGTCCAATAGTATCCCAAGTTGCTGCCCAAATCAAATATGGTTTAAGTGGCAATGTATCTTTTACCTTAATATGACAACCATCACGAACAAGCAATCCATCATGAGCCATTTTCTTAGCATCAAAATACAACCTTGCTCCGGTAATATATTCTGCGTTTGCGTCCATTATAATTTCTCCATGTTGCTTTGAATTAACAACAATTTCTCCGGTGATACCCCCACCAAACATTATGTAATCGCTAAAATCCATTGGATCTCCGAGCTTTACTCCTATAGGTTGTTGTTCTTTTGGAATAACTTTTTCGGATTTAAGTCGGTTCCAACTCTTTAACATTCCGTCATGCTTAATCAGTTCCCAACTGCTCATAGAAGTACTATGAACTAAAACAGACGGTTCATTCTCACGAAGAAACGGTTCATTATACCTGTGACCGTCATAATATCTTTTTGCTGTTTCGAGATCCGCTTCAGACATTACCAAAACTGCATTTTTTCCATTGGCTTCGCTAAAACCAATAAAGTCGCAAACTGCCATCTGCCAATCTTCACATTTAACACTACTAACATTTATTGTGTAGGCACATCCGTTTTCCCTCCCACACATAAGGCGATAATCTTCACTGTCAGTAAGTATTAAAATCATCCACGAACCGTCATACTCACGCTCCGCAATCGAATTTATTCTATTGTCACTCAAATCATCAACTCGATAAATCATCTTAACTCTATTCCTTAAAAAAGTTGATCGGCTATAATATAGGCTATAAACAAAAAACGCTATAAACTTATGAAACGAAAATCTTTTTTCTTGTCAAAGAGTCAATGTATAACCGACAGTATAGTAATTTTATTATATTATATAACAAAACACTGTAAATATCAACCAATTATAAGCTACAACATTTATTCATTCAAATTAATGTCTAAGAATACATTTTTGAAACTTTATAATCTAATTCTTGCATTTTAAGTAATCATGTCAATATACTTAAATTTCATATACACGAAATAACAAAATTAAAAAATTGGAATATTCCTATTGACAAGTGAGTATTTTAGCTATATAATTAGTACACGTAAGGCAAAACAAATTTAATATCATGGACAAAGAAGTTCACTTTTATTTATTTCAAATTGCAATTTATTCTTGCACATCATGCAATTCGAAATCAATATAAATAAAGGTGGACTTTATTTATTTGCTCATTTTTAAGAGCAAAAACTATTAGGAGGTAATTTTAATGGAAGCAGGAAACATCGGATTCATACTCATTTGTGCGGCCTTTGTGTTCTTAATGACACCCGGTCTTGCAATGTTTTACGGAGGACTTGTTAGGAAGAAAAATGTCGTCAACACGATGATGACCTCTATCTTCATCATCGGCACGGGAATAGTGATGTGGGTGTTGTTTGGATATTCACTATCATTTGCACCGTCTTCAAACGGCATTATCGGCGACTTGAGCTGGCTTGGTCTTGAAAATGTCTCATTAACAGAGGGTTATAACAGTGACCACGCAATTCCAAATATGGTTTTCAGCGCATTTCAGATGATGTTTGCGGTAATCACACCTGCACTTATCACAGGTGCCGTAGCAGGAAGAATGAAGTTTAAATCATTATTTGTGTTCATCATTTTCTGGTCACTGATTGTTTATTATCCACTTGCTCATATGGTATGGGCAGACGGCGGTTTACTTGGCTTAAGTGAGGGTTGCCTCGGCGCTCTTGACTTTGCAGGTGGCGATGTTGTTCACATCAGCTCAGGTGTTTCGGCATTGGTACTCTGTATTCTTCTTGGCAAACGTCGTGATTATGACCGTGCAATTTACAGAATACATAACATTCCAACAGTTGTTCTCGGTGCGTCACTGCTTATGTTTGGTTGGTTTGGCTTTAATGCAGGCTCTGCACTTGAGGCAAACGGTCAGGCTGCACATGCATTTATGACAACAGGTGTTTCTGCAGCAGCTGCATTGCTGTCTTGGATGTTGTGTGATATAATTAAGAATAAGAAGCCTACACTTATCGGTGCATCTACAGGTTTGGTAGCAGGTCTTGTGGGCATTACACCGGGTGCCGGTTTTGTCCCGATGTGGGCAGCAGTTATTATCGGCTTAACAACAAGCCCTGTATGCTATTTTATGATTTCTTTTGGCAAAAGAAAGTTAGGATTTGACGACGCACTCGACGCATTCAGCTGTCACGGCACAGGCGGAATCTGGGGCGGTTTGCTCACAGGTATATTTGCAAGTGCAAGTGTTGGCGGTTATGACGGCGCAATCTTCGGCGACTGGGCACAATTCGGCGCACAGGTAATCGCAATAGGCGTTACAATCGTTATAGCTGTTGTGGGTACTCTTGTTTGCTACGGTATTACACGACTTATCACAGGCAAAATCAGAGTTGATGCAAAGGATGAAATGCTTGGTCTTGATGTTACACAGCATGGTGAGTCGGCATATCCATCATTTAACGGTCTTGAATAATTAATCGAATATACGGAGGATATTAATATGGCAGAAGAAAGCAAGGAAATTCAGCTTATCAAAATTGAAGCCGTTGTGCGTGACGAAATGTTTGTTGATGTAAAGAATGCACTCACAAGCATTGGTGTAAACGGTATTACAGCATATCAGGTTGTAGGCTGCGGCGTACAGAGAGGTATGTCTGAGTACATCAGAGGTCAGAAGGTTGATGTTCAGGTATTGCCTAAGATTAAGTTTGAGATTGTTGTTTCTTCCGAAGAATGGGAGAGAAAAACAATAGAAGCAATTAAAAAGGCTGCCTTTACAGGCAATCCGGGCGACGGAAAAATATTTAGTTACTACATTAAGCAGGCTATTAAAATCCGTACAGGTGAAACAGGATATGATGCAATTCAGTCACCAAACTTTGACGACTGATTGTGATATTAATCAAAAATTCAGGGTATGCAATTCATATGAATTGCATACCCTTTTTTGATATCATTGTCTGAAAAAATCAATTAAATCTTACTCTTGTCCAAAGGATTAGCAAGAAGATTTTTTATCTCTTTTTCTGTCAGATCACGCCAGTCACCAAGCTTGAGCATTCCCATTTTTACTCCGCCGATTTGAATACGCTTGAGTTTGGCAACCTCAAGGCCAATAGCCTCGCACATTCTGCGGATTTCACGGTTTTTACCCTCATGCAATATCATTTCAAGCACCACTCTGCCCTCTTGCTCAGTAATTACCTTGACCTGAGCAGGAGCAGTCTTTGTGCCGTCATCCAATGTAACTCCTGTTTCAAGCTTGACAAGTTGGTCCTCATTAATTGAAGGACGAACAGTAACACGGTAGATTTTATACACGCTATTTCTGGGGTGCATAACTTTATTTGCAAAATCACCGTCATTTGTAAAAATCAGCATACCCTCTGAGTCTTTATCAAGTCTGCCGATAGGATATACTCGCTCTCCGACATCAGCAACAAGCTCCGCCACACATTTTCTGCCTCTTTCATCACTCATAGTAGTAATGAACCCACGGGGCTTGTTGAGCATAATATATCGGTTGTTCGCCTTTTGCATTACAACTCTCTTACCTTTAACATAAACCTTATCGGCAGGTGTCACCTTGTCACCCAAAACGGCAGGTTTTCCGTTAACTCGTACACTGCCTTTTAAAATCATTTCCTCTGCCTTTCTGCGTGATGCAACACCGCACATTGACAGAAATTTTTGAAGTCTTATCGGTTCATTCTTAGCCATATGTAAACAATTCCTTTATCTTTTTAAAAATACTCTTATTTTCTATATAAGAATCAACTTTCTTTATTGCAACTAAATTGTTGCTTGCCAAAATCTCGCCATCAAGCGTATATTCAATCACTCCAACTACTTGATTTTCCTTGATTGGAGCATATAAAAAACTGTCGCAGTACACCTTACGAACAATTTTTTCCTTGTCAGATTCAGGCACAACAAGTTTTATATCGTTCTCACCCGAAACAGTTGTGTTATCGTCAGTGCCTCCCACACAAGGTATATCAACTATAAACTCTTTGTCATCGCTACTAAAGCACGCAAGATTTGAAAATCCATACTCATACAAATTGATATGGTCATTCCAATCATTGCGATCATTCAGTGTGACACAAACAAGAGTCAATCCATCCTTTTTTGCAGCCGACACAAGACATCTGCCCGCGGCTATTGTATATCCTGTTTTGCCGCCTATGCAATATTCATATAATGAAAGTAACTTATTATGATTTGCATAGGTATTCTTTTTGTCTTGTGGACTTATAAAATCTACGGTTGCCCTCTTTTGTGCTGTAAGCTCTGCAAAATCGTCATTCTCAAGTGCATAACTCATAAGCAATGCCAAATCATACGCTGTTGAATAGTGATTATCATCATCAAGTCCACTTGGAGTAACAAAGTGAGTATCTTTCATTCCAATCTGACTTGCTCGCTCGTTCATTTTGTCGGCAAATTTCTCCTTACTGCCTGCAACAGTAATTGCCGTAGCATTTGCGGCATCATTGCCCGACGCCATCATCATACCTGCCGCTAAATCTTTTAGGGTTACAACTTCGCCCACTCCAAGATACATTGAACTGCCCTCTGCTATCATTTCTTTGGTAAACTTTACCTGTTTGTTTGCAGATGCAGTTTCCTCAAGAGCAATTAATGTTGTCATCAGCTTAGTTGTGCTTGCAGGCTTCATTTTTTTATGCTCATCCTTTGAGACAACAACCTTGCCGTTATCCGCACAATACAGCACATAGCTTTCTGCCGACACATTCGGAACCTCTGAATTATCAGAAGCCGCTGAAGTTATCGGCATTGCAGTTACAACAATTATCACACAAAAAATTGACGATAGGAGTTTTTTCATAATATCACCCTGAATATTTTATGCGAATGGGTGATTCTTTATGATTACGACATAATTCTAATATAGAATAATTATATATCAATATCATCTTGAGTGATTTCAGAAAAATCATCTAAAATTTCTGCTTTTTTCTTATCCTTTTTGAAAACTCCCTTTACCTTGTCAATCATATCGGGAATCATACCAACAATTCGGTCAGATGCACCGTCAAATTTCTCAATAGGGATAAGCTTAACATTACCCTGATATACCGAAAGAAATGCAACAGGCTGAATTGTAACACCTGCACCTGATCCGCCGCCAAAACAGTCCTTATTCTCTTTCTTAGTAGGCAAGTCAGAGCCTCCGGATGCAAATCCGTAGCTTACCTTTGAAACAGGAATGATAAGTGTACCGTCAGGAGCGGTAATCGGCTCGCCAATGATAGTATTAACATCAATCATTTCCTTGATTTTGTTCATTGTCGTATCCATCAAATTTCCAATAGGATGATCCATAACAATTCTCCTTTATTATAATAACTATCTGAATTCTTTAATTACATCAATAATTTCCTTACCATGACCAAAAATCACCGCAAGTATCCAAATCACAAGAATTTTGACATCAAGGTCAAAATAATAGCTTGATTTTGCATTTTCATCAAAATTAGGTTTTATATCTATGCCATACTTTTTACACTTTGCAGAGCGTACAATTATGCCCACAGCAGGATAGACTGCCGAGCAGTAATATCCATAATTTATAGCTGTTTTTGCAGCATCATCTTCTGCAATCACAATACTAAGCATCATTCTTTTAATTATTATGTGCTTAAAAAAGTCTTTTAATACCCCGCAGGCAAGCTCTGAAACCTTTTTTATCAGGTTGACAAGCCACGAAATGCCTTTTTCCTGAATAATATTTTTATTTTTTTCGGCTTCCTTAGGTTTTTCCTCTGTTTTTTCTTTACTTTTTCCTTTGCTTTTTTCTTTCTTCGGCTTTTTAGGTTTTGCAGGAATTAACCTTAATTTTACAAAACCGATATATAGTAAAAGTTCAAATTCTTTTTGATATTTCAGCCTTATCCTGATAGGGATTAAAAGAATCAGCAAAATTCCAAGTAAAATACCAAGTAAAATGTATAACCAGAGCAAAGGGCAATCCCCCAATATTTACTGCTGTTCTTCCAAGTTATTTTCTATGTCTTTATTATCTTCAAGTGTCAGTTCATTTTCATTTGTGCTTTCAAGGGCACTGTCGGAATTATCATCGCTGTCTTTCTCGTCATTTTCAGGTAAAGCAGGCAACTGATCAAGACTTGATATATTAAAACAACGCAAAAAGTTTTCTGTTGTACCATAAAGCAAAGGTCTGCCGGGCAACTCAAGCCTGCCCTTTTCTTCAACAAGACCCTTAAGCGTTAAGCTTCCGATTACACCACTGCAATCTACACCACGCACCTGCTCAACAAAAGCCTTTGTAACAGGCTGATTATATGCAACAACTGCAAGCACCTCAAGAGCCGCTTGTGAAAGCGGAGAATTACGCCTTAAATCCATAATTGTGCGAATCTGTGGTGCATATTCCTTGACAGACACCATTTGATAAGCGTTCTTTAGCTTTATTATGGTTATTCCCCTTTGTTCGGAGTTATAATCATCAATCAGCACAGAAATTTGCTCTTCAGCTTTCTTTTCAGAAATTTCAAGTGCACTTGCAATTCTTGAAAGTTCAACAGATGAACCGCTTGCAAATAAAATTGCTTCGATTGCAGACTTAATATTAATTTCGCTCATCACTGTGCCTCCTTATCTTTATTTTCAATCATTGTAATCACGGCATTATCACCGCTGCCCTCAATTCTGATACGCTTACCCTTTACAAGCTCAAGCGTAGCAAGAAATGTAGCAACCAAGTCGCTTTTTCCCTCACACACCTCAAAAATCTCATGATATTCAAGCCTTTTTCCGTGCCACAATCTTCTCATAAGATGAATAATTTTGCTGTTTACAGAAACTATCTTGTGAGTTACTATGCCCGAAAAAGCATCCTGTGACGGAGGGAGTTTTCGCTTACCTCTGCCAACAGCACTCACATACGCCTTTGCAATATCTTCGCTTGGATGAATTCTATTGTACGTAAGGTCAAATTCAACAGAAGAAGCATCTCTGAAAAATGTATCGAAATCATAAACATTACTGAGTTTTGCAGCCATTTCACGGCAAACAGCATATTCAATCAGCTGTCCTGAAAGCTCCTTCTTGAGTTCCTCTGCCTCTTCCTCATATTTTGGCAACAGCATTACCGACTTGATATATACAAGTCTTGACGCCATTGTGAGGAACTCAGAAGCAATGTCCATCTGATTCTCCTGCATTTTGTTAATTTGCTCCATATACTGATCGAGAAGCTCTGATATTTGAATGTCATAAATATCAATCTTATTTTTTGAAATCAGCGTAAGCAACAAATCAAGCGGACCTTCAAAGGATGACAGCTTGTACTCTAACTGTTGTTCCATTGTTCCCTCCGCTTACATAAAGGGTATGAACGGCAGTGAGGCAAGCCACGAAATTCCATTCAACAAACCGCCTGTAGCCCATCCGAGAATACCATCAAAAATATTCGTATATAGTCCTGCAAAAAGGATAAGAAAGAAAATATTCTGATATCTGTAACAAAACTCCACTGCTTTGTCCGGTAAAAAAACAAATAAAATCTTTGAACCGTCAAGAGGCGGAATCGGAATGAGGTTAAACACTGCAAGACTTATGTTACATAAAATATAATATGACAGAAAAACACTGATAAAATCCCCGACAGTACTAACCAAAAATTCAAGAGCAAAGAAACTTAATGCATAATATACAAGCATACCTGCCAAAGCTGCAACAATGTTGGCAACAGGACCTGCAAGAGCACTTATTGCCATTCCCACTTTTTGATTTTTAAAGTTGCGCGGATCAATAGGCACCGGTTTTGCCCAACCAAAGCCAAAAAGCAACATACACAACGCACCTATAGGGTCAATGTGATTGACAGGATTTATGGACAATCTTCCCCTCTGCTTTATTCCCTTATCACCAAGACACAACGCAGCAAAGGCGTGAGCCCATTCGTGAAAAGGTAGTATTAAAAAGATAATCAGCAAAACTGCAAGTATTTCGGCAAGAATATCCGTAAAAGTTATTGGTGCATGATTAAACAAAGCATTTATAATTACAGAAAGCATAGAATCCCCCAATACAGATGATATAGCTATACTATTATATATTAATTCATTATACTATAACATAATAAAAAAAACAAGTTAAGAAATTTTCAAAAAACACTTGCATTTTATTGAAAAATCTGTTATTATAACAAAGTTAGAAAAAATAATTGATTTTAGTTAAGGAGGTGCAGACGCATGGCAAAATGTGAATTCTGCAATAAGGATGTAAAGTTCGGTATTAAGGTATCACACTCACACAGACGCTCAAACAGAACATGGAAGCCAAATGTTCAGCGTGTTAAGGCTATCGTTGACGGCTCACCAAAGCGTGTATATGCTTGCACCCGTTGCTTGCGTTCAGGTAAGGTTACCAGAGCCAACTAAATTCTGATACTGAAAACCGCTCCACAATGTGGGGCGGTATTTTTGTACATAATATAACGAATTTATTCCTACTAAAAAATCGGTGATAAAATGACTAAAGTAAAAATTTGCGGAATTACAACTAAACGGGAAATTGAATATATAAATGAATATAAACCTGATTTTGCAGGATTTGTGATGTTTTTCCCGAAAAGCAAGCGCAACATTAATCCAAGCACAGCTAAGGAATTGCTTAATGCACTTATAACTTCTGTTAAAAGCGTCGCTGTTATGGTTAATCCGTCAATGGAACAAATTAACATTGCAAAAGAATGTGGATTTGACTATGTGCAAATCCACGGTAATACCGAAAGCTCACTTCTCTGCAACTCTCCTCTGCCAATAATCAGAGCCTTTAATGTAAGTGATATCGACAGATTTGATGAGTACAGTAAAATAGACAACATAGTAGGTTATCTTTTTGATTCGGCAGTTCCCGGAAGCGGAAAAACCTTTGATTGGATATTACTTGATAAGCTTCCACGCGATAATAAAAAGATATTTATTTTAGCAGGAGGTCTTGACGCAGACAATGTGGCTGATGCCATAAAACGAGTAACACCCGATGGTGTTGATGTCAGCTCGGGCGTTGAGAATGACAATGGTAACGGCAAGAGCAAAGAAAAAATAAAAACTTTCATATCAAATGCAAGATTGGTGTAATCACCGCTGAATCAACATTTATATAAAATTACTCTATTCCCTATATAATTATTACAAACCAAAGAGCTGTTTCATTTGAAACAGCTCTTAATTTTACAAGTTATTCACTTTTTCAGGTTTACAACAGAATAATTTTATTCTGCCTTTTCTACCTTCTCTTCCTTTTCAGCCTTCTCTGTCTTTTCAGTCTTCTCCGTTTTCTCAGCCTTTACCTTTTTAACAGCTTCCTTCTTCTTCTGTTCCATTTTGCTTGTACTCTTTCTTGGAGCAGGAGCCTTTTTCTTTAGTTTAAAATACATAACACCGAGCGGAGGTAATGTGATTTCAATGGAATTATTAAGTTCATGATCCTTAATTCTGCTGGACTTAATTTCACCACTGTTTACTACACCGCATCCGCCAAATTCGGTACTTTCAGAGTTAAACACCTCTTCATAAGTACCTGCAACAGGTACACCGATACGATAATTATCACGCTGAACAGGCTGGAAATTACAAACAACCAAGATTTCACTGCCGTCATTTGCTATTCTGCGGAAAGCAATAACGCTGTTCTGATAATCGTCAAGAGCAACCCACTGGAAGCCGTCCCAATCATAGTCATTCTCGTGCATAGCAGGAACATCACGGTAAAACTTATTAACCTCAGCAAAGAAATGATTGAGTTCACGATGCTTGTCATAATCAAATAAGTTCCACTCAAGCTGTTCGTTTGAATTCCATTCATCAAACTGACCGATTTCGCCACCCATAAACATAAGCTTCTTACCCGGATGAGCCATCATATAAGAAACAAAACCTCTTACACCTGCAAACTTACGGTCATAATCACCGGGCATTTTATTAATAAGCGAACCCTTGCCATAAACAACCTCGTCATGAGAGATTGGAAGCATAAAGTTCTCTGAGAAAGCATAAACCATGCTGAAAGTCAGTGTATCGTGATGATAATTTCTCCAAAGCGGGTCAGTGGAAATATATGAAAGCATATCATTCATCCAGCCCATATTCCACTTGTAGTCAAAGCCAAGACCCATACCCTCAACAGGATAGCCTGTAACACTCGGCCAAGCTGTACTCTCTTCGGCAATCATCATAGCCTCAGGATGGAATAGGTGAACTGCTGTGTTAAGATTTTGCAAAAAGTCAACAGCAACAAGGTTTTCTCTGCCGCCATACATATTCGGAATCCACTCTCCGTCCTTGCGGTTATAGTCAAGGTAGAGCATTGAAGCAACAGCATCAACACGAATTCCGTCAATGTGGAACATATCAAGCCAAAACATAGCAGAAGAAACAAGAAAACTCTTAACCTCATATCTTCCGTAGTTAAAAATATAAGTACCCCATTCCTTGTGCTCACCAATTCTCCAGTCCTCATACTCATAGCATCCTGTGCCGTCAAAACGAGCAAGACCGTGAGCATCCTTTGGGAAATGAGCAGGAACCCAGTCAAGAATAACACCAATTCCGTTTTCATGACATTTATCTATAAAATACATTAAATCTTTTGGCTCACCGTAGCGTGATGTTGCAGCATAATAACCTGTTACCTGATATCCCCAGCTGCCGTCAAAAGGAAACTCTGTGAGCGGCATAAACTCAATATGAGTGTATCCCATATTCTTAACATAAGGAATAAGCTCATCTGCAAGTTGTCTATAGCTAAGCATATCACCGTTCTCAGATTTACGCCATGAACCTGCATTCATCTCATAAACATTTATAGGCTGTGACTTGTGAGGATGTTCTTTTTTATACTGATACCAAGCCTCGTCATGCCACTCATATCCGTCTATATTATAAACTCGTGACGCATTATCAGGACGAAGTTCACAATGGAAAGCATAAGGGTCAGTTTTTAGAAATCTTTCCTGCCAAGAAGTTTCAACGCAATACTTATAGCGATCAAACTCCTGTACATTCTCAATAAACAGTTCCCAAACACCTGAGTCAGAAATTCGATACATATAATGAGCATCACGGTTCCAGTCGTTAAAATCACCAACTACTGAAACTGAAAGTGCGTTTGGTGCCCAAACTCTGAACACAACACCATTTCTGTTATCCCAATTAACAAAATGCGAGCCCAAAAATTCATAGGCTCTTACAGAATCACCCGCTAAAAATTGGTCAAGCGGGTATCTTTCATCATTTAATGTATAAGCCATAATAAACCTCTTTTCAAAATGGTTTTAATTCCAAAATTATTATAATATATTTTCAACAAATATGCAAGGTATATTTAATAATTTTATGTAAATATTTTAACATATTTTACAACATATCGTATAAATTGAAATGTTATCACAATTAAATCATTAAAAGCTATTTTGACAGATAAATTATCGTCTGATATAATAATATTACATTTTTTGTTAAAATTCAACCAACACTTTCCAACATTGGTTGGAAAACTCGATATTTAAGGATTATTATATGGATATAAGAGTCAGAAAAAGCAAGGAAAGCATAAAAAATGCCTTTATAGAACTGCGAACAAAAAAAGAGCTCCGAAAAATTACAGTCAAGGAGCTCTGCTTAAAAGCAAATATAAATAAATCAACATTTTATGAACATTATGAGGATATTTTCGATCTTTCAGATCAAATTGAAAGTTATGTGGTAAAACAAATAATTGACAGCATAAAACATAAACACAATATGCTTTTAAATGTACCTAAGGTCACAAGCGAACTGTTTTATGCAATGAAGAGTCAAGAGGATTTAATTAATATAGTTTTCTCGGGGACGGAACATCCAAATCTTGTTTACAAAATTTCCACCATGCTAAAAGATATTATTTTTGAAAGCAATCCGAAACTAAAAAACAACAGCAAATTTAACATTTTGCTTGACTATGTAATATTCGGCGGATACTACGCATTTGAAGAAAACTCAAAAATTGATGACAACCCGAGTGAAATTATAAACACACTCACTCATGTAATAACGCATATGAACAAGCTGTTCACGGAAAACAATTCATAGCTAAACTTTTATAACAGGAGTAGTATAATCTGCTCCTGTTTTTTTGCGTTCATCAAAGGCAAGGGAAGCAATATCCGTTGAAAGTATATCGAGTGTGAGGCTTTTTTGTGCTGTTTCATCAAGAGAGTTAATTGCCTTTGCAACAGATGTAACAACAGGCAACCTGCAACCTTTGAGAAGTGTTGCTCCTACCTTGGAAAACCCAAGCACTCGGACGTACATAGCCTCATTTCTCTGCAAATCATCGCACACACCTACAAACGCAGCTGCAATAATTCTTTGGATTCTTGCCCTTGTATATCTTTTGGTTTTTATGAAATCAATTATTCCATCCACTGTAACATTCTGTTTTACTGCCTCTGTAATCCTGTTTTCAAGGCCTTCGCTCACCTCAGGTAAGATTTTGAAATCATCAGCTGTCATACTTCTCAGCTTATATAGTACAGCACTTTCAAGATTTGATGGATAGGTTATCTCAAAATCAGCATAAGGCATATACTCATCAGCCTTTTTGCCGTTTCTGATTCTCTTACGGATATATGACGCCGACGCATACTCCATATTTACAATGTCACTATCGTGCTCAACCGCAATCCTTTTGATTGGCAAGGGCTTAATATCTGTACCTCTTAAGCATGAAATATACTCAACTCCTAAAATATTGTTGGCACCCTTCAACACACTTGCCGTTTTGTTGCCATACAACTCACTGACTGCACTTTCAAATGCACGAGGATAGTAATCGCCCTCACCCATTTTTTTCTTAATAATCTCATTAACTCGAGCATTATCCTTTGCTTGCACCAACTCATAAAGGCAATCAATATCATCACTCTCACAACCGAAAGCAAGGTAATTGACACATTCAAAGGCTTTTGCAAGGCTGACACCCACTTTTGCAAAACGCTCGGCACATGCTATTGCACCAAATACAGGCATCTCTACCACAAGGTCAGCACCATTTTGCAGTGCAATTTTTGCTCTTGTAAACTTGTCGGTAACTGCTACCTCTCCACGTTGAGTGAAACTGCCGCTCATTATTGCAATAATCGGTTCATCAGCAATCATTTTAGCCTTATTTAATATATACTTATGCCCATTGTGAAACGGGTTAAATTCGCAAATCACTGCAACAGCCATACTTATTACTCCATTTAAGATATATTTAGTTTATCGAGTAATAACAAAGCTTTTTCAGCAGCTATTTCTCCGCATATTTCCGATACTCTTCCCTCAACAATAAAATCACGGTCGTGTACATTTTTCAGAATATCTATAATTTTATTTTTACTCTTGGGATAATTTAAAATATATTTCTCAGCACAATCACAAGCTATAGAATATTCACCCAATATATTTGAATTTAATGCTTTTATAAATTCATCTTCAACCACACTGACATCTAACAGGTCAAATATGTTTTCAATGCACTTCCACAAGCACCATGAACTAAAATCTCTGTGATCAGAAATAGCCTTAATAATATAATGAGCAAAAACTGCCATCTGGTAAGGCTGATTCTCACTTATCTTTTCAAGAATACTTGCAGATCTCTTTCTTTCAGAATAAGTACCGTCCTGCGCAATCTCAATTAAAATCGGTATCACAAGGACTTCATTCTTAGAAAGTTCAATATAATATTCATCAGTTTTGTTTTTAGAAATCTCAAAATAAATTTGCATTAAATTCATATCATCATTCCATTCAAGTTTCTAATTTAATCATACAACATATGCACAATTATTTCAAGCGATTAATATCGTTATATAAATAAAATGATATGAAAATTATTGAGCAGATTTTGTATCGAGAAGTTGCATACCATAGAAAGAGAAAGGCTGACATCTTTTCAAGACGAGATACAAAATAAGATGCAAAAATCCCCTCCTAAAAGAGGGGATTTTGTCATTCAATTAAAATATATTCGATATCTTAGTTGAATTATTTATTTGCTGACTTTCTCGCCTGTGCGACCGTAATCGCCCATATCAGCCATATACTTTTGAATCATGGTAACATCGTCAATACTAACTTTGTTATCACCTGAAACATCACAAATCACATTGTCGCCATCTTGCATAACAGTAATTTGTGCAATGAATTTTTGAATTAATGTTACATCATCAACGGTAATAACGCCATCATGATCAGCGTCACCATAAATGCCGTCACCTACAAGTGGCTGACCCTTTGTAACATCAGTTGCATCAACTTTAGCCTTTGTAGGAACAAGATCAGTGTCAACAATTGTACTTTTAGTTGTAGGATAAGAAAGTGTCAAAATTTTTGATTTGCCGTTCAACAAAAGACCGCCTTTTCCGCTGGACGGATACTGTCCTTTTGGTGAATTAACTATTATAGTTGTATTTGCGGAATGTGCAAGGTCAAAGTCAGCACCGGCTTCTTCATTAGCATAAACATTAGTTGAAGGAACCTCGTAGTAATAATAACCTGATGCCTCGTCATACTGCATCTGAACACCCGGCCATTGAGCATTCTTATATGTTACACCTGCATCAGAAACTTCATCATATATATAAATATTATATGGTTCTAATGTCCAATTCTTGTTCTGGTTATTGAAGAATACATAAACACCGGAAGAAGTGGAAGGTGTCTTTTCATAATAATATGTTGTAGATGTAGTATTTTTTCCGTCAGTTGCTGTAAGAGTAAGATTGATTGTTTCGCCAACCTTGTAATCAGAACCAATACGAATTGTAATGTCGCCTGTGTATTTAACAGGAGTTGAACCATCAAGGCTGTATGTACCTGAAGTAGCGTTGTCAAGACCAAGTGTAACAGTCATTGTATCGTCAGAGAAACTACCGCTTTCTGTTGAAACTATGTTTCTTGGTGTAGTCTCACCGTCATAAACAACAGCAACACCTGTTGAACCGATTGAACCTGTGAGAACGCCGCCTGAAACAGTAAACTTATTGCCTGATACTGTATCTGTATATGTGCCGTCAGCTAAGCCTGTGCCGCTGATTGAAACATTCTTTTCATTGCCACCGCAGTTTGAAAGAACAATACCGCTTGTGCCTCTTACTACATAAGCAACATTATCAGATGAACCAAGCTTTTCAGACTGACCAACAAATTTGTTGTGGAACTTGTTAATTTCAGAAACAGCTGTTCCCTTGTATGTTGTATCAGTGCCTGCTTCACCCATAAGAGCATTACCAGGACGAACAAAGTAAAGTGCTGTTGCATCAGCTCTTGAAGCAACAATCGCCCATGTCTTTACGATAACTTCATCGGAATACTTTGATGAATTTCCTGATGAACCTTCATAAGTATCGTGTGATTCTGCCCAAAGAACAAGCTTTGATGCATCCTGACCTGAACTATACTTGGAAGTTGCAGCAGCACTTGCGTTGCCCTTTCCAACATTAGCAAGTGCGGAATCACCTGTACCGTTATCAGTAATGTTAATGTACTTTGTGTAAGAACTGAAAGATCTGCCGGTACCGCACTGATTAAGAATTTCACCATAGATATACAGATTATCGCCTGTCTTCTGTGTGTAATAATCGCTGGCAGCTTTTGTGATTGTTGGCCAATAGTCAGAAGCATATGCGCCGTCATCAGGAGTTTCAATATGCTTTGCAGCGTCAAAACGGAAACCGTCAACACCACAATCGATACATTCCTTAAGAAGAGAAATTACTGCATTCTGAACATCTTTATTCTGTGTGTTAAGGTCAGGACAAGCAGACACATGACCCTGAACAGTCTTTTGAACAGAACTGTCGTCAGCACTTAGGTTATTGTTGCGGAAATAAGTATTCTTATTATTATAAAAGTCCGGCTGATATATTTCAACCTGAGAGCTTAATGAGTTTGGATTGCTCTCAACTTCATTACCCATATGGTTGGATACGATATCGCAAATAATTTTAATACCATACTTTTCTGCCTCTGTACAAAGATCTTTAAGCTCTGCCTTTGTTCCGAGCCAGGAATTCTGTGCAATAGACATACTAACGGGCTGATAAAGCTTCCACCACTGGTTAGCTACATCCATAGAAGTAACAAAATCCTTTGGCTGTTGAACAGGAGATGTCTGAACAGTAGAGTATCCTGCTGCTGCGATTGCAGGCAGATTCTTTTTAATTGAATTGTAAGACCAGTTAAATGCGTGCAAAATAACGCCGTCCTGAACTTCCTTTTGCAATGAAGAATCGATAGCTACAGCCTCAACAGAAGTTTCGGCAGCATTAGTAGAAATAGCAAAAGCAAGTGAGGATGTCAACATTGTTGCTGCAATAGCAAGACTTACAACCTTTTTGAACTTTTTCATTTTCAAAAACGCCCTTTCATATATTTTCATTGTATATTATAACAAATTGCATAAAAAAAGTATATATTTTTTATTACAAATTAATCTTTAATTTTTTGTGCATTTTATACTGCAATCAAATTTGTTATTTATATGTATGAACAAGTTATTTGATTTAACATTTTTATAGAATTATTCTAAACAGTAATTTTTGTTTTTTTAATATTTTGATTGACATTTCAAAAATAATAGAATATAATTTTATGTTGTAAAGTGGCGGTATTTGCTTTATTAAAATCACTTTACACCATGGTATGTCTTTACAAAGATATGTATTTGTAGGGGCGGACTGTGTTCGCCTGCATTATTCAGCTTTTGCAGTGACGCAACACCGTCTGCCCTTTTTGTGTTTCTATGAGTATACTATAATTTTTATCAGTAAAGGACAGGGGTGCATAAATGGAACAGACAACAAAGAAGACGATTATATCCTTAAGGGATATCTTTATGAGTTATGACGGTGAGGTAATTCTTAACCATATTAACCTTGATATTAACGAGAAGGAATTCGTTACTATACTTGGCCCAAGTGGATGTGGCAAAACTACAACGCTTCGTATTATCGGTGGATTTATTGAGCCTGACAGCGGTGATGTCTTCTTTGATGACAAACGCATTAACGGCACACCACCAAATAAAAGAAATGTTAATACTGTATTTCAAAAGTATTCACTTTTTCCGCATCTTAATGTATTTGACAATGTTGCCTTCGGCTTAAAACTTAAAAAGGTGCCAAAGGCAGAAATCAAAAGAAAAGTTATACAAATGCTTAAAACCGTTGACCTAAAAGGCTATGAAAAGCGTTCTGTAACAAAGCTTTCGGGCGGTCAGCAACAGCGTGTTGCCATCGCAAGAGCACTTGTGTGCGACCCTGATGTAATACTTTTGGACGAGCCGTTGGGAGCACTGGATTTAAAGCTGAGAAAAAGCATGCAGCTTGAGCTCAAAGAGATTCAGCAGAAAACACAGAAAACCTTTATATATGTAACTCACGACCAGGAAGAGGCTCTTACAATGAGCGACAGAGTTGTGGTTATGAACAACGGCGTAATTGAACAAATCGGAACACCTGAGGATATCTACAATGAACCCGTAAACGCCTTTGTTGCCGACTTTATCGGTGAAGCCAATATACTTAACGGAACAATGGTTGATGACTGTCGTATAAACATACTTGGCAAAGAGCTTGAATGTGTTGACAAAGGTTTTGGTAAAAACACACCTGTTGATGTTGTGATTCGTCCCGAGGATATTGAAATTACAACTCCCGAAAACGGACAACTTGTAGGCACAGTTGAAAACTCCACCTTCAAGGGTGTTCACTACGAAATGAGCGTAAGGTGCGGTAAATGTGAGATTCTCATTCATTCCACAAAATCTGCTGAAATAGGCAGTGAAATCGGAATGAAGGTTATTCCGTTCAATATTCAGATTATGAACAAGCTTTTGCCGTTCTATAATAATGAGATTGAGGCAGAAGTAAAATATTCAAATATAGAGGAAAACTACTTTGAATTTGAGCTTGAGGGCGAAACAATTACTGTTAAAGGTCAAACTTTTGAAGAAGACAGCAAACTGAAAATTACACTTCCGCCATCTGCCCTATCTTTTGCAGGCGATGGTATCGGTGATCTTAAGGATGTTTACATTGAATCTGTTGTTTACAAAGGTGAGCACAACGAAATCATTCTTGAATCTGATGAAAGAAAATGGCTTATGCTCAGCGACACAGACGAACAGGTTGCAACCTATGCACCTCTGAAATTTGATTTTTCAAAGGCAAGCTTTGAAGTAATTGAAGGTTAAGGAGGGGTACATATGAAATCACGCAAACCCTCTATTCCCTATATTATATGGATGCTTGTATTCACACTAATACCAATCGTGATGATAGGCTTTACTGCTTTCACAGACAAACAGGGAAACTTTACTGTTGATAACTTCACAAAAGCATTCTATTACACAGATGTTTTTATAAAATCACTGTGGATAGCTCTTCTGTCAACAGCAATATGCCTTTTGCTTGCCTATCCGCTTTCCTATATGATTACACGCATGAAGAGGTCAACGCAAAATACTGTTATTATGCTGTTTATGATTCCTATGTGGATGAATTTTCTTCTTAGAATTTATGCTTGGGTAACACTTCTTCAAAACAACGGTCCAATAGATACGGCCCTTTCATTTCTGGGCATTCACGCTACTTATATCGGAAATACCTTTGCGGTTACTCTTGGTATGATTTATGAGTACCTACCTTTTATGGTTCTTCCGATTTATACAGTAATGAGCAAAATCGACAACGGTCTTATTGAAGCAGCTCAGGATCTTGGCTCAAACAACTTTAATGTTTTTCGTAAGGTCATTGCACCATTGAGTTTGCCCGGAATTATCTCGGGAATTACAATGGTATTTGTACCAAGCGCAAGCACCTTCCTTGTAGCGCAGTATCTTGGTGGCACAGACGATATTATGATTGGTGATGTTATCGAAAAAATCTTTTGGACTGACCAAAACACAGGCTCAGCAATTTCACTTATCATGATGATATTCATTTTCGTGTTCCTCATTCTGATGAACCTATTCGGTGACGAGGAGGCGATTGCATAATGAAAAAGAAAACCGGTATTATTTCCAAAATATATATGGCATTTATAATGCTGTTTCTCTATGCTCCAATCGTTGTTTTAATTTTTTTCTCGTTCAATGACGGAAAAACGACTGTATGGAAGGGGTTTACACTTAGGTGGTATACCGAGCTTTTCAGAGACAGCGAGATAATAAACGCATTATGGAATACTCTCATTATTGCCTTTTTAGCTTCCATTTTTGCCACAATTCTCGGCACAGTAGCCGCAATCGGCATAAGTAACTTTAAAGGCAAAAAAAGACTTGTTATTCAGAATGTTTCAAACATTCCGATTATCAGCCCTGACATTGTAATGGGCGTTTCACTTATGCTTTTATTCACAGCTCTCGGCGTTATGTTGAACTTTGAAATGGGCTTTGTAACCGTGCTTATTGCACATATCTGCTTTTGTGTTCCTTTTGTTGTGCTCAATGTTATGCCTCGAATTACACGAATGGATCAAAGCATTTATGATGCTGCACTTGACCTTGGTTGCAACCAGTGGCAGGCGTTTTTCAAGGTTGTAATTTACGAGCTTATGCCGGGCATTATCTCAGGCGGACTAATCAGCTTTACTTATTCGCTCGATGACTTCATTATTACATATTTTACAAGAGGTTCAAAATTCCAAAATCTGTCCATTGAAATTTACTCAATGACACACAAACGAATTTCGCCAAAAATCAACGCTCTTTCTGCTCTGCTGTTTCTTGCGATTGTGATTATAATGGTACTCATAAATCTTCGTGACCGTCATGAAGAAAAGCAAAATGCAAAAAGAACTTGATATATTTATTTTTTATTTAAAAGGGGATTGAGAAATGAAAAAAATCATCAGTACTATCCTTGCCACCACTATTATCGGCTCAAGCGCGGCATGCTTTTCAGGCTGTGGCGGTGGATATGACGGAGAGGTAAATGTTTACAACTGGGGCGAATATATTTCACTCGGCGAAGACGGCTTGCTCAATGTAATTGAAGAGTTTGAGAAAGAAACAAACATCAAGGTCAACTACACAACCTATGAAACCAACGAAGAGCTTTACAACATGCTAAAAAACAGCAATGTCAGCTATGATGTGGTAATTCCGTCAGAATATATGATAAGCAAGCTTATTGAAGAGGATATGCTGCTTGAACTCAATTTTGACAATATTCCAAACTATGACAACCTTATGGATCGTTTCAAAAAGTTGGAGTGTGACCCTGAGGGTAAGTACACAGTTTGTTACAGCTGGGGTATTACAGGTCTTGTTTATGATAAAACAAAAGTAAGCGAAAAGCCGACTTCATGGGAGGCACTCTGGGATAAAAACCTTAAGGGTCAAATGCTTATGTTTAACAACAGTCGTGACGCTTATGCTATTGCAATGCAGCTTTGCGGAATTAATCCGTCAAACTGTACCAAGGAAGATGTTGACAAGGCTTCCGAAAAGCTTGCAGAGCAAAAGCCTCTGCTTAAAAAGTATGTAATGGATCAGGTATTCACTGAAATGGAAAACAGCCAGTCAGCTATTGCACCTTACTACGCTGGTGACATTATTACAATGATGGATAACAACGAGGATCTTGATTATTCAAGAATTGAAGACGGTGCAAACCTTTTCTATGACGCAATGTGTATTCCGACCTGTAGCAAAAACAAGGAAAATGCAGAAAAGTTCATTAACTTTATGCATAAGCCTGAAATTGCAGCAGCAAATTTTGAGTACCTATATTATGCAACACCAAACCAAGTTGCATATGATGAGTATCTTGATGAAGATGTAAAGAACAACAAATTAATTTTCCCTGAAGATGAATATCTTGACAAATGCTATGTATTTACAAATGTTTCCGATGATGTTTATTCCTATATGCAGGAACAATTCGTTAAAATACAGGCTGATTAAATTTATTAATTAAAGACTTAAATCTATAAAACACAAACCCCTGAACGGCGAATTCAGGAGTTTGTGTTTTGTTTTATATTATATTAATCCCTATTCTTTATTGTCTTAACAACTGTCACAATTACATCAATTGTCAGAGCAAGCATTATACATCCAAAAAAGAAGTAATTAAACTGACTGAAAATAGCAATAAGCTTATTATCATCAAAGATATTTGTAATTTCTGCAACAAAATTCTTATTAATAATATTTTCATTGAAGAGCCAGAATGCAGCAATCACAGCAGAAAAGACATCAGCAATAATCGTCGTTATCATAACCTTTTTACTATACTGCTTCTCTATAAGTTTTACAGTCTCTCTGACAATTCCCAGCAAAGCAAAAATTACAACCAGATACCATACTGACTGCACTTCCGATATATTGAAAATCGGAATAATTTTATTGCCGTTAAGCACCACAAAAAAGATCTGCGGAACAGCTATAAATACAACTGCAACGGCAACTGAGAACGCAATTCCAAGTATGCTGTCAATCTTTGAAAGCTCTTTTTTAGGTAAAGGAGGAAGATTATCAAGTTTTTCATTGCCAATTTTTATATCCTTATGATAAAAAATTGCAAACAACAGTGTAACAAATGCAAAACCAAAAATCAAACCAACTATCAGATTTGTAAATATATTTGCAAATAAATCCGTCCAAAAATTAACGTTTTGCAACATTACCTGCATATTGTCAAAATCTTCAAAACCCTTGATAATTGTAGCAATCATCGATGAAAGGATACCTATACCAACGCAAATCAGAACAATCTTTAGCACATACTTATATGTAACAAAGTACGGAGGACCGATAAGGCAGTTTTTTACACTTGTGTCATACTTTTCAGCAAGCTCTTTTGGACTTCCAAGCTCTGTTAATACTACTCTGATATCCTTTTCGCTCGGTACAACATCACCACAGCGTTCACAAAGCATATCGTCAATAAGTCCCCTGATTTCCTGCGACACATCTTTCTGTATATTCGCAGGCAGCATTTTTGTAACTGCATAAATATATCTTTCAATTAAATTATTATTCATATCGCTCATTCCTCCAACAAATTATTAATGCTATTTGAAAATTCAAACCAGTGTTTTTTTATCTTTTCATAAACATCAAGTCCGTTTTCCGTAATTTTATAATACTTTCTCGGCTTTGACTCCCCTGTATCCCACTCGCTCACGAGCAATCCCTGAGATTCAAGTCTCCTCATCAAAGGATAAAGTGTATTTGCCTCAATCTGAATTCCGTTATCATGCAATTTCTTTACCAAGCTATATCCGTACATTGGTTCTTTTAGTTGACTCAATACCGACATAATCAATGTACCTCTTCTTAATTCCAAAATTAACCCCGATACAATTTCATTATTATCCAACACTATCACCTCGCACCCTATTGTGTTTTATATTATACTGTATGCCATACACTATGTCAAGCTATAAACAAAAATTTTAAGGAAATATCTTGAATTTGTCATTTTCATATGATAATATAACATTATATAATAACCTACTAACTTACAAGGATTTATGATTTAACGAAGGAAGTGCGTGCAATGAAAATTTCAACAAAAGGACGCTATGCTATCAGAATGTTACTTGACCTGGCTCAGCACAACGCTGATGATTATGTAGCATTAAAGGATATTGCAGAACGGCAGGGAATTTCAAAAAAGTACCTTGAACAGATTGTGCCGATTCTCAATCGCTCGGATATTCTCACAACAAACCGAGGCTATAAAGGAGGATATAAACTCGCAAAACCGGCAAGCCAATACAAAATCGGAGACATTCTTCGTCTGACCGAAGGCAGTCTTGCTCCCGTTGCATGCCTCGACTTCGACCCTGTCGGTTGTGAACGCAGTGTTGATTGTGCTACTCTCCCTATATGGAAAGGTCTTTACAATGTAATCACTAATTATCTTGACGGCATCACACTTCAAGATATTATTGATATGCAACAAAGCGCAGATGACTATGTAATTTAATTTTTATTTTTTTACTTTCGACCTATAAGGGTTATATAAATTAAAATGCAGTGTCACGAAATTTAAAGTTTTATTGATGCATTAAATCTTTACATTTTCTTTATTTAGTTAGAGAAAATGTGATTACTGTAATCCAAAATCAATACTTTTATCAACATTTACATATAGTAAAATTTTATTATACTAAACACTAAAAAACAGGACAATCAAACGATTGCCCTGTTTTTTCTAAGTAATTATAAAGTTATACTAATAGTCACTAAAAAATATTAATCAGTTATTTTTAGTTGATATTAGTACTAATTAAAGCAGATTTTCTTTTTCAAATGCCTGCTTAAGATCCTCAATTATATCCTCTGCGTCCTCAAGTCCTGTACTAAAGCGGAAGAAGCCATTGTGGAACTCTTCAGGATAAAGATACTGTCTTTCGTCCTTTTCACCGATAAATACGATAAGACTTCCTGCATGTCCAAGTGACACCGCAGAAGTAATAACCTTAAGATGGCTTACAAATCTGTTGTATGTATCGTGGTCAGCATTAAGACCGAAAGAAAGCATTCCGCCAAAGCCGTTTTCCATTTGTGACTTTGCTATTTCATGATCCTTATGGTCTTCAAGACCAGGATAAGCAACAAAGCTGACGCCTTTAACTGTTTTAAGAAAACGTGCAACTTTCATCGCATTGTCATTGTGCTTCTGCATACGCATTGGCAGAGTAACTGCACCTCTCATAATGAGCCAAGCGTTAAACGGGCTGATTGTACCGCCAAGGTTAACCTGTGCCTGTGCACGGATAATATCAAGGTATTCCTTCTTACCTGTAATTGAACCGCCCATTGCATCGCCGTGACCATTGATATACTTTGTAAGGCTCTCAACGCTGAAATCTGCTCCAAGCTCAATAGGACGCTGTGTATACGGTGAACAGAAGGTATTATCAACAGAGAGCAATGCACCATTTTCGTGTGCAATGTCAGCAAGTGCTCTGATGTCGCAAATACCAAGTGTTGGATTGCCAGGGCTTTCAACATGGATAAGCTTTGTGTTTGGTTTTATTGCAGCCTTAACCGCATCAAGGTCTGACACATCAACAATAGTTGTTTCAACTCCGAACTTGTTGTTGAAAAGCTCATTTAAAAGTCTGTAAACAGCAATGTATGTAACACTTGAAAAAATAACATGGTCGCCTGACTTTAAAAGTGCAAAGAAAAGACCGGAAAGAGCTGCAACGCCGCTTGCAAGCACTACGCAGTCTTCGCCACCCTCAAGGTCAGCTATTTTTTCCTGCAAATATCTCTGGTTTGCTCCGCCGTTACGAGTATAAATATTCTTCTCCGCATCGCTCCAATTCATTACACTTGCATCATATGGAAGTGCATAGCTGTTTGCAAGAGTGATCGGACGCTCAATAGCACCTGTTTCTGTGCTAATTTCGTTACCTGTGTGTACTGCTCTGGTACCAAAGCCGAGTTGTTTTTCAAGATTTTCACTCATTTTGATTACCCCTTAAACTAAATTTTATAATTCCTTTTTATTATACCACTAAAATAAAAATATTCAATATTTGCATAGCCTTAAATTTAACTTTTGTATGATTTTTCATTACAAATACAACTTATTCACAAAATTACCCATAATAAAACCGTAAAACATCTTGACACATACCCCCTATGGGTATATACTTAATACAATCACAATACCCCACTGGGGTATAATAATTACAGAACGAGGTTTATTATGGCTGAAACAAACGAGATACAATGCTGCGCTCACAAAACAAAAAAACGCAGTGAAGAAGAATATAAAAAGCTAATAAACAGACTAAGCAGAATTGAGGGACAAATTCGAGGTATTCGAGGAATGGTCGAAAACAATGCCTATTGTCCTGATATTCTCATTCAGGTTTCCGCTGTTAATGCAGCATTAAACGCATTCAACAAGGAACTTTTATCAAATCATATACGCACCTGTGTTGCAAATGACATCAAGAATGATAAGAACGAAACAATTGATGAGCTTGTCAACACACTTCAAAAGCTAATGAAATAGAAAGGCAAATTATGAAACAATTCAACATAACAGGAATGAGCTGTGCCGCTTGCAGTACAAGAGTTGAAAAAGCAGTATTAAAAGTAAACGGTGTTGAATCCTGCTCTGTCAGCTTGTTGACAAACTCAATGGGCGTTGAGGGTACTGCAACATCAGATGACATAATAAAGGCTGTTGAAAAAGCAGGCTATGGTGCATCGTTAAAAAACAATAGCAAAAAGACTGTAAAATCAAATGGCAGTGACAGTCTGAAAGATACCGAAACTCCCAAAACACGAAAGAGGCTTATTGCATCTGTAATCTTTCTTGCAGTGCTGATGTATATTTCTATGGGACATATGATGTGGAATTTTCCACTCCCTCCTTTTATGGCAGATAATCACATTGCTATGGGACTTGTTCAGCTTTTGCTGACAGGCATAATAATGGTGATTAATCAAAAATTCTTTATAAGCGGTTTTAAGGGGATAATTCACCGTGCACCGAATATGGATACACTCGTTGCCCTTGGTGCAGGTGCTGCATTCATTTACAGCACCTATGCCCTATTTGCAATGACAAATGCTCAATTAAACGGTGACATGCAGGCAGTTATGAGCTATATGGACGAATTCTATTTTGAGTCTGCCGCAACGATTTTGACGCTCATCACTGTTGGAAAATTGCTTGAGGCACACTCTAAAGGCAAAACCACAGACGCTCTCAAAGGACTTATGAAATTATCGCCCAAAACGGCTATAATTATCAAGGACGGTACCGAAACCGAAGTATCAGTTGACAGTGTTCAAAAAGGTGATATTTTTGTTGTTCGCCCCGGAGAAAATATTCCCGTTGACGGCATAATCCTTGACGGCAACAGTGCTGTCAACGAGTCTGCATTGACAGGTGAAAGTATTCCTGTTGATAAAACCGTTGGCGACAAAGTATCTGCCGCAACAATCAACCAATCAGGTTTTTTACGCTGTGAGGCTACACGAGTTGGCGAGGATACCACAATTTCGCAAATTATCAAAATGGTCAGTGACGCCTCCGCAACTAAAGCACCAATCGCCAAAACAGCTGACAAAGTATCAGGTGTGTTCGTTCCTGTGGTAATCACTATTGCAGTTATCACTGCAATTATCTGGCTGATTATCGGCAATCCATTCGGTGAGGCTCTTCAAAGAGCAATATCGGTGCTTGTAATAAGCTGTCCATGTGCTCTCGGTCTTGCAACGCCTGTTGCAATTATGGTCGGAAACGGTGTCGGAGCACGCAAAGGCATACTTTTTAAAACCGCAGTTTCGCTTGAAGCTTCAGGAAAAATAAATATTGTTGCACTTGACAAGACGGGCACAATCACAAGCGGTGAGCCAAAAGTAACTGATATAATTACATCAGACGGCGTAAATGAATCAGAATTAATCCAAGCTGCCCTTTCTCTTGAATGTAAAAGCGAACACCCGCTTGCTAAGGCAATCATAAGCAAAGCTGATGAAATGCTAATTACATCAAAGGAAGTCACTGATTTTCAGATTCTTTCTGGAAACGGACTTGTAGGAACACTTGAAGAAAAGCAACTTGCAGGAGGAAACCTTAATTTCATTCGTTCAAAAGCTGAAATCGACAATGAAACGAAAATTAAAGCTGAACATCTTGCAGAAAGTGGCAAAACCCCATTATATTTCTCACAAGGAAATAAACTTCTCGGCGTAATTGCCGTTGCGGATGTAATTAAAGAGGACAGCCCTCAGGCAATAAAAGAATTACGCAATATGGGCATTAAGGTTGTAATGCTAACAGGCGATAACTCAAAAACTGCCAATGCAATAGGCAAACAGGCAGGTGTTGATGAGGTAATCGCTGGTGTTCTGCCTGACGGAAAAGAGAAGGTAATAAGAGAGCTTAAAACACACGGAAAGGTTGCAATGGTTGGTGACGGTATTAATGACGCACCTGCTCTCACCTCCGCTGATGTGGGTATTGCAATCGGTGCAGGTACTGATATTGCGATTGATGCCGCTGACATTGTACTAATGAAAAGCACGCTGTCTGATGTGCCTGCTGCAATTAGACTTGGCAGAAAAACTCTTAGAAATATCCACGAGAATCTATTCTGGGCTTTCATATATAATATAATCGGCATTCCGCTTGCAGCAGGACTGTTTATTCCGATTTTTGGCTGGCGACTTAACCCTATGTTCGGTGCCGCTGCAATGAGCTTATCAAGCTTTTGCGTTGTGACAAATGCATTAAGACTGAACTTCGTAAACATTCACTCTTCAAAGAGAGATAAAAAAACAAAAACAAAGGAGACAAAGAAAATGACAAAAACAATGAAAATTGAGGGTATGATGTGTCCTCACTGTGAAGCAAGAGTAAAGCAAGTGCTTGAGGCACTTCCAGAGGTAGACAGTGCTGTTGCAAGCCATGAAAAAGGCACAGCAGAGCTTGTTTTAAATAAAGAAATCTCTGACGAAATTCTCAAAAAGACTGTTGAGGAGCAGGGTTACAAGGTAATCTAAATTAATATTTCACAATTATAGTGTGCGACTATGCAAGCAAACTTTTTCAGTTTGTTCAAATAATCTTTTGACATTACTGCATATGAATAAAGATTTTTGAACAAAATTGCGAAAAATTTGCAAGTAAGTTGCACACTAATGCTTTATCCGTTAATTATGCGGTGCTACCTTAAGCAAAACTTGTGCAAATAAATGAAAAAAACACTTGAAAACAACTGATTATTGGAGTATCATAGAGTGTAGTATTGAATACTTAACCTAAAAGGAGGACTAATAACTATGAAAATTCTTGTAATCAATGCCGGCAGTTCATCACTGAAATATCAGCTTATTGACGCCGAAAACGAAACAGTTCTTGCTAAGGGCAACTGCGAAAGAATTGGCACAGATGGTGCATTTATCGGCTTCAAGGCTCCGAACGGAGATAAAATCGAACGCAAAGTTCAAATGCTCAATCACACACAGGCATTTGAGGCTGTTAAGGCAGCACTTACTGACGGTGAATACGGCGTGGTAAGCGACCTTGCAGAGATTTCTGCTGTTGGTCACAGAATTGTACAGGGCGGTGCTTATTTTGATAAGTCAGTGCTTGTAAACAATGATGTACTCAATAAAATCAAAGAGCTTGCTCCTCTTGCTCCGCTTCACAACCCCGCTGCTTTGCAAGGTATTGAGGCATGTACAAAAGTATTTGGCACAAGAACACCGCAGGTAGCAGTTTTTGATACAGCATTTCATCAGACAATGCCGGAAAAAGCATATATGTACGCCATTCCTTACAAATATTATGAAAAATTTGGTATAAGAAAGTATGGTTTCCACGGAACATCACACCGCTATGTAACCGATAAAATGGCAGAGCTTATGGGCAAAAATAAAGAAGAACTCAAACTCATTACTTGTCACATAGGCAACGGCTCGTCAATCAGTGCAATCAAGAACGGTAAGGTAATTGACACAACAATGGGACTTACTCCGCTTGGCGGTTTTATGATGGGTACACGCTCAGGTTCACTTGACCCATCGGTTGTAACCTTTATTGCTGAAAAACAGTGTCTTACACCGGAAGAGCTTTCAAATATTCTTAACAAAGAGTCAGGTCTTCTTGGTATTTCAGGTGTATCATCAGATGACCGTGATGTACTTGTTGCAGAGCAAAACGGCAACAGAAGAGCACATCTTGCTCACGAGATGCTCTACTATCAGATTGCACAGTATATCGGAAGCTACTATGTAACACTTGGCGGCTGTGACGGTATTGTATTTACAGCAGGTCTTGGCGAAAATCAACCACAGCTCCGTGAAAAGGTTTGCGAATATCTTGCTTGCTTTGGAGTTAAGGTAAACCATGAATTCAATTCAACTGTTACAATGGGTGTAACAGGAACAATCTCAACAGAGGATTCCTCTATTCGTGTTGAGGTTATTGCAACAGACGAAGAAATGGTAATTGCAAGAGATACCAAAGCTATTGTTGAAACTTTATAATTATAATTAAAAATTTATGGGACTGCTCGCTTTATGCGAACAGTCCCTGTTTTTATGCATTATTTCGGCTTAAGCTTTCATCTTTTGCTACTTCGCCTGTATCTCTGAACAAGAGCGAAATGCACCAGATTGCTGCAAGACCTACAATAATATATATTATTCTGCTGACAATTCCTGTTTGACCGCCGAAAATCCAGGCTACAATATCAAACTGAAAAATACCGATACTGCCCCAGTTAAGTCCACCGATAACAAGAAGCGTCAACGCAATCTTATCAAGCATTCAAAATCCTCCTTATGAATTTCTTGATAATAGTGTTGACGCAATTTTTAAATTTATTCATCAAAACAACAACATAAATACAAAAGAAATAATTCCGAGAACAATCACACCAATTCCTATGTATCTGGTAACTTTTACCGCTTTTTTTATTTTATATTTTGAAATCATATTATCTGTCGGAAACGGCAGTAAAATAAGCATAATACCAAGCACCAAAAAACTTATTACTGCAACAATCATTCCCAATGTTCTTGCAAAAGAGAACACAAAAAGTCCAATCGGAATACCAAAAACACAAATGCTATTTATAATCGAAAAAAAATGCTCAAATCTTTCACGCAGTTCATAAAATTTATTTGCATTTGCATGGCAATCATCATCGCAGTATTGCTCAAAATATGTAATTTCCTTTGCACAATAGTCACATTTTTTCATAATGCCTCTCCCTTATATAAGGCAACCCAACAACCTGTCGGATTTAAAATAAATTCAATTTATTTTAACATAAATAATAAAAATTTTCAAGATTTATTGTCGACACACAATAAATCTGTTATTATTATATTAATACTTAATTTATTCTGCTTACTCTACGGTGCGTGAGTGTAATTATAAAAATATTTTTTGTATAATAGCCTCAATGAAAGGCGGCGGAAGTTATGAATCAAAGTAAAAGTGTTTTTGTTATTAAAGCAAGAAAATTAAATTAATAAAGGTGAAAATTAAAATGAAAAAACTGACTATATGTGCAATTATGATTATTACATTATCTATTTTATTATCCTCCTGCGTATTTCCGGGAAAAGTAAACATATCAAATGATTCACAAGGAAACATTAAATACATATATAATGATAAAAATATATCCACATCAATGAGCAAAGAGGATTCCGAAACTATAATAAATATTATTGACGGCAGAGAGTGTCAATATGATAATCCATCATGCGGATTTGATGGAAATATTTCATTTTCTTTTGGAAATGATACTTTTTATCCTGCGTGTGACGGATGTTCAATAATAAAATACCACAATAAATATTTCAATGTCTTGGATGCAGAAATTAAGCAAATACACGCTATTATGGAAAAATACGGTGCATATTTTCCATGCATATAAAATTATAAAGACCTCAACCTTAAAAATTTTTATAATAATTTTTGAGATTGAGGGTTTTGTTTTTTGTCTGTTATAGAACCATATAAAAACACACTTTTGTGCCCTACTGTTTCCAAACAGTTTCCTATAAAGTAAAAAGGATTGTCAAATTCACATATGACAATCCTTTTCATTTTATTCAACCGGTTGATAAAACACACTTAGGAACATTTCGTAAAACTTCGTTTCATCAACATAATATTCCGCATAATTACCGTTCTGTTTAGCTTCTCCCGGAACATTAAGCATATCATATGACATACTTCCGTTTGTAATTGCCGTAGCCGCCAAATAACAAACCTTGGACGCATTTATGTTAGTACACGAATACTCACCTGCTACATTAAACAAATTAAGCGGAGTTGAAAAATCCGTTTTGGTCTGATTAAGCACCTGACTTATAAAAGACTGAAGATAAACCTGTTGGCGTGCCATACGATAAGTATTAGCATCCACAGTATCATGTTGTCTTTTTCTTACAAACGCTTCCGCCTGAGTTCCCTCAAGGTGGTATGTTTCACCCTGTTTAAAATCACCTATATTTTCGGGCGATACCACATCTACACCGCCGACACTGTCATTAATAGCTGAAATGCCGTCAAGGTCAAGCGAAAAATATGAGTTAATAGGGATATTATAGAAAAGCCTCTTTACTGTATTGACCTGATTAATACAGCTTGTCTCTTTGCCGTCACCAAAAGAATATGCAAGACAAAGCTGATGAGTAGCCATTCCAATATATCCGCCGTTTACTGAATATTCAGTAACATCAGTCATTATATCACGGGAAATATTAATCAATGACATTTTGCCCGTTGAGGTATCAATAGTCAATAGTATGTTTACATCAGACTGACCTGCCTGACCTATCTTCTTTTCACCATCAAGCTCATTCTCATCAATGCCCATCAGTAAAATACTCGTTATATTCTCGTTATACTTGTAGGTAACACCATTATAAACAACATATTCACCATTATTTTGTACATCTACATTTTCAGGAGCCAAAATTGTATAATCATTGCTGATAAGTTCTTTGCTACCATTAAAGTAAAGCACAGCGACAGTTCCTACAAACAGCAAAACCAAACCAAGTAACACGCAACCAACAGAAAGCAAAACTTTTTTCCATGTCTTCATCTTTTTTCTTTTCCTTCGGTGGTGATTGCCGTGCTTTTTTCTAACTCCTCTGTCACTTACAACTAAAGGGATGTCCTCAACATCTTCAAACAAATTTTCACTGCCGGAAGTTTTTACTCTCTTTCTGGACTTTTTAGGCTTTTTATAAACATAATCATCAATGTCATCAAAAGCAGAATGTTCGCTTTGTGTATTACTATGATATAATTCATTCGAAGTTGAGTTTAAATCATCAAACTCATCACTTATTCTGTTATTATTTTTGTTAGGGGAATCTTTAAGCATTTTCTCATTCATCATCTTTCAATTGCTTCATTATTAATTAATACGCCATTAACTAAATAACGACCGTCGCCGCTATTAAGGCAGGTACTTAAAGTTAAAATTTTATCGCTCGTAGAAAGGTCAACTCCCTCTCTCACATTTTTATTAACAGAGCGAGGCTTTTGTATATCATCAAGATAACTCTGAAATTGGTCATCTCGTGAAAAGTCAAAGGAATTCATAATATGTCTGTCATCATAAATGAATGAAGACACAATTTTATAAGTTAGCTTGCGTTCAGATGTGTAAACATAAATTTTATCGTGATTTTCAAAAAAACTACTGTCTGCAAATCTATGTAATGTTGCAAACATTGAGCCATTTGCCATATTATGACCGTAAAGCACTGTAACTCTGTCTGTAAAATCTTTGTTATTGCACACTTGCGAATATATTGCACCAGCAAAACTGTAATTACCGTAAACATCGTGTTCAAGGTAAAAGTTATCTTCTATACCGCTTTGACAAATAGGATAATTTACATTTGTGCCTGGAATATAAATCCAAGCATAAATATCACTGTTCTGACTTGTCAATGATGAAAAATCAACAGGTGTAACATTTGAATCGGTATCAATATCTGGAGTTGGCATTTCAGTAGATTTGGTTTCATCGGAATCAGATGAGTTATTATTCTCATTATCAGTAGTACCAATACTAACTGAACTTGCAATTTTATTATACTCGTCATTTGTCTTATTTTCATTCATAGTTTTTAACACTAAAAATCCAACTGCACCGAGTGCAATTAAAAGGCATAAAACAATAATAATTAATAAAACAATTTTTTTCTTATGTTTCATACATATCACCTTGCTAAAACTATTTTATCATTACTACCGTCTTATGTCAATATACATCACAATTTATTGAACAAAAAGCATAATATTATGCTTTTTGCTTCTCCAACTCAATCTTCCGATTACCTTTTCAAAAAATCTTCTTAAAATTCTTGATTGCAAAGACATACAACCTGCTAAATTTGCTATGTCAGTGTGAATTTATAGCGCTTTAAATTGCGATACTTAATATCAAATTAATGAAAATGTTCGCTTTTTATATTTAGAATCATTTTAACTGTTCTCTTTTTTGAGAACAGCATTAGCAAAAGAAAATCCAAGTCAGAAACTTGGATTTTCATAATCATTTATAAGTATTTATTAGACAGCATGTCTATAAACATTTGCCAATCATTCTCATTGGCCTCACACCTTTTAGCAATTCTTAATGCCTTGAATACGTTTTCATTATCATTTATATATACAGTCAAATCAATAGCTAATGTTGGTGAATTTTTTGATTTAGCCGCTAAATCATACATTAGTTCTATCTCATATTCATCTAGCATAAGAACTTTTGCAATTTTAACAAGAACGTCTTGAGAAGGAGCGCTTCTTATACCGTTTTCAATGTTTGAAACATAAACCGGAGAAATTCCAATCATTCGGGAAAATCTACGCAATGTTATTTGTTTTTCATTCCTTTTTTTACTTACAAATGCACCAAATGTTGTCTTCATTTTGATTGGCTATCTGTTTGAACACTACTTTTATTTTTATTAGTTTGACTAGAACATATTGGTCTTGGCGGTTGGTAAGTCCATCCTAAACAAATAGGGCCACCTCCCAATTTAGCAACACCGTTAATTGTCTTTAATGCCTTTTTTAAAATTTTTTCTTTCATTCTAATTCCTCCAATTATAAAAAATATTTAATACTTAACATTAAGAAAACTCATCAATTAAATTATTATGATTGTTAAATAAACTTAATCTTATTTTTTCTATAATCAGCATTACTCCAACCACTGCCAATGTATAAGAAACAGCGTATCTAATGTCAAGCCCAATAATATTCTTAAAATATAATAAGCTCACTATATGTAAAACACAAAGTATTATTACGATTGTTTTACTTATCATTTGTCTTTTTTTTGAAACAAGGTTATTGATATTTGTAATAGGAGCTAAAATCAATATTGATATTATTCCAAATGCAGATGTTAAAAAAGTAGTAATAAACATTATATTTTGTTGAAGATATGTTCCCAACACAAACATAAAATACACAAAAAGTGTTGTAATATAGCACTTAAAACTACTTTTACAATGATATCCTCCACATAGTGAACGAATTACAAAAAAACTACAAGAAAAAACTATAGATACAATTACTTTTCCAAATAGAAAAGAAATAATAATTATTGAAATAAAAGTATTTACACTACTAATAATAAGATACAAACCATATTTCAAATAACTTTCTTCATTTTCTGACACAATTTTGTTATCTATAAATATCTTTGATACTTTTTCTACAATCAATCTATTCATAATAGTTTCCACCATTCAAAATGGTAGCATATACGATTGTATCATACAATATTTTTAAACTGAGTGGTATATTTTAACCGCCCAGTGGTTTTTCAATACAAAAAAGCAGCGGAACTTAAAAAGTTCCACTGCTTTTTAACTTATTTTATTTAAAAGCATTACAGTACTTGTAAAATAATTTTCATCTTGTTCCTGTTGAAATATACCGGAATAACGTTTTGTAATATTTGAAACAATATCTATACCAAAACCATGATTTAGATAATCTGATTTAGAAGTAATAAGATGATTATTAGAAAATTTAAGAGATTTATTATACTTGTTTTTTACTACAATCAATAAATATCCTTTGTAGTTACATATTTTTATAAATATATACCCATTCTCATTGTTTAAATTTTGACTTGCTTCGATAGCATTATCCAATAAGTTCGCAAGAACACCAGTAATATCAATAGAATCTATTGTAATATCTGATACATCCTCAATGCTCAATTTATATTCAATTTTCTTATTTTTAATTTCTTCAACTTTATAATTCAATATTGCATTTATTACATCATGGTTAATATATCGTACCGTATACAAATCTTCCATATCTATAATTTTTTTACAATAATTTGCAACTTCATAATCTTTTGATTTTCTTGAAAGATGTTCAATGCATAACAAATGATTATTCAAATCGTGCTTAATTTTCCTTATATTATCTGAATTAGCTCTTATAGCTTTTATTTCATTTTCCAAAACTTTATTAGTTATTATCGTATTATATGTTTCAGTCTCCCTTTGTTGAAATATACAAACTTCTCTAAAAAAGTAAACTACTAAAAGAAAAATAAATATAAATGCGACAGATACAATACTCATTTGAATTGAATCAATTAATGTTTGTAGGACGGGACTAATACCTAAAAACCAAATTATAATTCCATATATAATAATCATTATAAAATCAAGTACTATCCACTGCCTACGCGAATTGTAAAAAATAAATTTTTTTGAAAATTTAACTAAAATAAATTCAAAAAACGCAAATAAACATTTTGAACATAAAGAAAGAATGAAACTTATCTCAGTGTTTGTTGCAAGTAAATCCAAAATATTATCCTTAGCAAAAAAAGAAAATGCATTTCCGCATATAGAATCTGCAATCAAATTCAATTCAAATGTTACAAGAATAAAAAATAATCGAATCTCAAATTTAACACTAAAACATAGGCAAGATACTGTTGTTAATATCAACAGCATACTCAAAGTTCTTATTAGGATACTTAAACCAGATAACAAAAATAAAGATATAAAGTAAAATGCAATATTTATTACGATACATAACTTATGGATATTAGCACTATATTTCCGAGGAAGAATATTATTCAAGGCAATCAAAATAATAATAGGTTCAAATATTGCAAAAAAATATGTATTTAAAATGTCTAACATTGCATCAAATCCTGTTTTAAATATTTTGTAAAATTCTCTACTACTTTTTTGTAATTTCTTCTGCTGATTGGCAATTTTTCATGATTGTCTAGTTCCAACTCAAAGTTACTGACGATAAAAATACAAGAAACATTAACAATGCATAATCTATGTATTTCAATAAAATTATATTTCATCATGTATGCCTTTAACTTTTCAAAACCTGAGTAATTTAAACTATATGTATTTTTTAATGTATGTAAATATATCTTTCTATTAACACTTTCAAAGTAAATTATGTCTGAAACTGGAATTTTAATAGTTGAACTCAAACCATTATCTAAATTTATTTTAAATGGCATCCACAATTTCTTCTCTTCCTGTATCTGCTTATAAATTCGTTGTATCTCAATACCCATACGCTCATTTAACATTGATTTTGGTATAAACCCGCTGATATTGTAATCAAACGAAGTATAAACCTCTTCTTGATATGATGTAACAAAAATAAGTTTAAAATGTTTATTATAATTACGCAATATTTTAGCACATTGCTTACCGTTGATATTAGGCATATCAATATCCAATAAGACCAAATCAAAATCAAATTCATTTTTGGCAAAATCATTTATTAATGTCGCTGCAGTTAAAAAGCATTCAACATAAACCGGTATTCTATTTCTTTTACATATAATCTCAATTTGTTTTTTCGCAAAAGCCAAAAAGTCGTTTTCATTATCACATATAGCAATTCTCACAAACTATCTCCCTATTCATATAAAACAAACATATTTTATTGGCACATTTTTATAATATATCTAATTATCTGTTCCAATTCAAATTGCTTATCAGATGGACAGGTCTTAATTAATTCGCAAATCGTATTTTGGTTTTCTCCGGTTAATAAATAGGTAGGATCCATATTAAATTTTTCACATATTAATATTGTTTTTTCCAACGATAAACTCTTATTTCCTCTCTCAATATCACCATAAAAATTTTTAGATATTGACAATAATTCTGCAGCTTCTGCTTGTGTTAATCCTAATACCTTTCTTTTTTCCCGTATTCTATTACCAATATGCATATATAGTTCTTTCATCGTATATCTCTCCAAAAAATACTAAAATAATAATAGCATTAAATAAAGCTTTTATAAACAATCAAATAGCGGTTATTGTTATTATTTTCAACCACTATTAATATTAATATTATTATGTAATAGGAGGTATTTATTAATTGTTTACACAAAAAAATAATCATAAATTAGTATCTTTGATTCACACTAATAGCCATTTTAATTGCCACTCGGTATATTATTCTTTCATTTCGGCAATTCTACATAGATTTTTTTATTAATCGTGATATTATTTGTATATATAATGAAAGAGAGTGATTCCGATGTTTTTAGATTTTTAATATTAAATATACTATATAAAAAAGATAAGGAGAAAAAACTATGACCGGGAAAATAAAAAAAATATTATCAGCTGTATCCTTAGTGCTGTGTGTATTAACGGCTTTTTTAATTCCTACCCAAGTCGCGGCACAAGAAATAACTCAAAAAGAAAGTAATAACGAAACAACATTAAGCGGGTCACAGGAATCTGAAGATTATCAAATTGGTAATATTGTAAGCGAAATTACAGAAGAACGCGACAAATATTCAAAGCAGTTCCGATTAGATGACGGAACATATATGGCTGTAAGTTATAATCAGCCAATTCACTACAAAAATGATGATGGTGAATGGGTTGAATATAATAACAGTTTGATTAACTCTTCAGAGGCAACTGCAACTGATGATGAAGTTTTAACCTATTCTGAAGATTCCACTGATGGATATACAAATCAAAGCAGTGACATAAAAGTCAATTATTCGAAAAAATCTAAAGAGAATAATATGATAAAAATTAAAGCTAATGATTATTCCATCAGTTGGGGATATAAAAATACAAATAAAGTTAATGCAACAATCGTAAATAATGACGAAGAATTAAAGGGAAATGATAAATATACAGTACTTAAAAATCAAATTTCCGAAACAATTTACGAGAACATTTATGATAATGTTGATATTCAGTATTTCACAACATCTGTTGGTATTAAAGAAAATATTATTCTAAAAGATGCAAACGCACAAAATGAATTCAGCATTCAGTATAAATTCAATACTCTCACAGCAGAATCAGTTAATGAAAAACTTATTGAACTAAAAGATAAGTCAGGTAATACCGTATATTCTATCGAAGCGCCGTATATGGTTGATGCAAAAGGCAGGACAAGCACTCAACTAATTATGTCAATAATCGAACAGAAGAACGGTAAACTTACGGTAAAACTCACAGCAGACAAGGACTTTCTATCATCTCCAGACTGTCAATATCCTGTTACTATCGATCCGACATTTACTACAAAACAAGGTTGGGGAAAAACATCCTGCGCTTATGTAGATGATGCACATCCAAACACTTCATACGGTTATGGAAGTTCAACAGGATATACAGGAACTATTTTTGTTGGATCTTTTGGATCAGGCAATTATCTATCATATATTAAACTAAATGAATTGCCTGCTTTAAATAAAGGTGATATAATAGTAAACGCTACATTAAATACTCATCTGTATATAAATGACTTCTATGATGATATGTATATAAGTGCACATCAAGTTACCTCATCTTGGAGTCAAAGCACAATAACATATAATAATAGACCCAGTAATAACAGTACAGTTTTAGATTACGAGAAAATTACACCCAAAAGCTCAGATGTTTGGCATGATTGGGATATTACAAAAATAGTTAAACAGTGGTATAACGGAACCGCCAACTATGGTATTATGTTAAAACCTTTACGAGATGATGACAATTATCAGTGCGCATCATTTTACTCAGGTTCTTTCCCCGAATCCCAAACACCAAGACCTGTATTCCAATTAACATACAGAAACAACAAGGGACTTGAAGATTACTGGACTTATTCCAGCTTTTCTGTAGGCACAGCAGGAACAGCATATGTCAATGACTACTCAGGTAACTTAGTATTTGTTAATTCCAATGCTTCTACAGCAAGCGGATATGCTCCTGCATCTATCCAGCATGTATATAACGGATATATGGCTAGTGTTAGATATAATAAAACCTCTCCATTTGTAGGGCATGGATGGAAGCTCAATATACAACAAACTGTGTTATCTTCTGAAGAGCACGGGCTTAAAGACGAGGCAAAAGACAACTATCCATTTGTCTACACTGACGAAGACGGAACAGAGCATTATTTTTACAAAAAGACAGAGAACGGCAAGGAAAAATATTTTGACGAGGACGGTCTTGGTCTTGAACTCACTATAAACAAAGACAGTACTTCAGAGTACTATGTTATCAGTGATGATAAGGATAATAAAATCAAATTTAACAGTAGAGGATTGCTTACAAGCACTGTTGATTCAAACGGAAATAAGATATCTGTATATTATTGCAGCAGTGACGAAACTGTAATTGATTATATTACTGATGGAAGTGGAAATAAACTTTCTTTTGATCACAATGAAAAATCTTACTATCTAAATAATATTTCAGATCCTTCCGACAGAAAAACCATTTATTATTACAATACAGGCATGCTAACCCAAATTAAATATCCAAATAATGCAACCGTAGATTTTACATATGACTCTGACGAAGCACTAACTTCCGTTACCGATGTTGACGGATACAAAGTTACTTTCTCTTACTCATCATCATCTTCAGGTAAAAAAGTTACTGCTATTCAGGAATACGGCGCAAACGGAACGGCAGGTCAGAAAATCACCTTTGACCGTACACAATATAATACTACCGTAATAAAAACATACGGTGCAGACGGTATTTCGGGAACGGAAGATGACTTGACTTCCACCTATCAATTTGACAATTTCGGAAGAACAAAATCGATAAAAAGTAAAACAACCACACGAGATTTAGGTGCATCAGTATATAAATATACAAGCGGTGTAAAAAATTCATCAGCTGATAATATAAAGCAACTAAACCGTGTAAGTACTGAGTATTCAACAGGTTCCAATCCTGTTAATCTCATTAAAAATTCAAGTATGGAAACAAACGGTAGTTGGACAGCCGCCGAGTGGAACGGAACAAATACTTTTTCAGTAACATATGACTCTTCAAAAAAATATTTTGGTAAAAAATCTTTAAAAATCAATGTAACTTCATACGAAAACGACTCTCGTGGTCGTGTTTATCAGGATTTCAGCAATTCGGTATTGTTGCCCGGTAAGACATACACCTTATCAGGATACATTAGAACTGAAAATATAACAAATGGTTCTGAGAACAGCGGTGCAATATTGTGTGCAGAGTCGTTTAATTCTGACGGAACATACACTCCTGCTTACTCTGATTTTGTTTACGGAAACACTTCAACATCCGTTGACGGAGGTTGGCAGCGAGTTAGTGTAACCTTTACTGTACCTAATAATTCATCCAAAACACGCATTCATCTTGCACTTAGAAGAGCCACGGGTTCGGCATATTTTGACGGAATTCAGCTTGAACAATACAACATAGCTAATGATTACAATCTTATTGAAAATGGAGGACTTGAAAACTATTCATCTAACGGTCTTCCAACAGGTTGGTATGATGCATATTCAACCCTCGACACATCAACTGATAAAAAAAGTGACACCAGCAGACAGGGCGATTATTCTTTTAGAATTAAAGGTGATAGTAACAAGGCAAAAAGTCTGTATCAAGATATTAATGTCAGCGGAACAGAAAATGACACATATATTGTCAGCGGTTGGGCATCTGCAAATGCTATTCCAAAGGATGATAATGACACAAGAAAGTTTAAAATTTCTATAATGGTCAGTTACTCAGACGGCACAAGTGTTTACAAAGATCCTGCTGAGTTTAATTACTCTGTTTCAGGATGGCAATTCACTTCGGCAGCATTTACACTCAGTGATGAAACATCAAAAACCAAAACTCCTACCTCCATACGCATATACCTAAGCTATCAGTATCAGGAAAATTATGCATATTTTGATAATATTTGTCTTGAAAAAGACAATGCACAAAGTTATACTTATGATAAGGACGGAAAGCTGATAAGCGTTGTTGACAACAGTCAAAAACAGTCTACAATGGAATACACAAATTCCGACCTTACCAAGAGCATCGACGCTAAGGGTTATGCTTATGAGTATGAATATGACAAAAAACATAATCTTACCGATGCAAAAAGCCAAAATGGAGTAAATTACCATTATGCATACAATAATAAAGGTCTTGCAACTTCTCTTGTTGTTTCAGGCAATAATGTAAAAAGTCTAAAGACGGAGGTAACTTATGATAATAATGGAATGCTTGCAACTTCAACAGATACCGACGGTAATAAGTCAAGCTATAGTTACAATGAAAAAACAGGCACACTTACAAGCGTAACTGACGACAGTGGTACAACTTCATACACTTATAACAGCAATACAGACCAGTTGACAGGCATTTCAAAAACTGATGAAGAAGAAGATAAAACATACACCATAGGCTATAAATATTCTTCTGATTCAAAATATTTGAAATCAATAAATCATAATGGTACAAGCTATAATATTGAGTATGACCAGTACGGCAATAAGACTGATTCAAAGGTTGGCACACAGTCTTTGGCTAAGTACGCCTACAACTCAAAGAACGGGGCATTAGTCAAAACAACCTATGGCACAGGTCAAACGGTGGGATATACATATGATGCTTTCGGCAATGTTTGTGCTCAAAAATATAACGGTACTACTGCTTTTACATGGACTGCTGACCGAAGCGGCACTGTTACCCGAGAAAGAGATTACATAAACGATATTCAGTATGATTTGACCTATGACAGCACAGGCAGACTTGTCCGTAAAACCGCAAAGGACACCTCCGGCAGCTACAATACTAACAATTCATGGTACACACTTGAATATAGTTATGATTTAAACAATAACATTACAAGGCTTGCTAACTGTACCTTGTCAAGAAATAATATCAACAAATACGAGTACGGCAAAGATAATCTTCTTACCAAATTCCTAATAAATGAAAATCGTAATGTAAGCTATTCTTATGACGGACTTAACCGATTGACAGGTACTACACTAAACACAGTATCGCCTATTAATACTTCATACACATATTACCAAAGCACTCGAGGTGCAGATTACACCACCAATCTGATTGAAACAGAAACAATAGACGGTGTAACCTACAAATATTCGTATGATACACTTGGAAATATTGAAAATATTTCCAAGAAAAACAGCAATGACAAATACGAGTTTATAAACAGTTACGAATATGATGCAATGAATCAGCTTACATATGCTTACGATGCTGCAAACAAAACGGTTTGTATGTACGGTTATGATAATGGCGGTAATATGACCGTCGAAGTTGTTCATAATCTCGGCTCAAACGGAGCGCCTATAAATACAACATATAACCGTTATACCTACGGCGATTCAAACTGGACGGACAAGCTGACAGCTTACAATGGTCAGGAAATCACATATGATG
>JAFLSM010000010.1 GCA_022510955.1 Ruminococcus sp.
CCATCGCTTGTAAAATTCTTTTTTCGGGTTTACCCCAACTATTGACATAGAGCCTAAGTAAAAAACCTCCTATAGCAGTGCATTAACACAGCCATAGAAGGTTCATTTATTATCAGAGTTTAATTGACTTTTTCAATAAGCTATAAGCTTATTTGTCTGCCAACAATATAAATATATTAATCTAATGATTATTTAATAAGAAATTTTAATTATAGTATTTATAATCCGATTTCCTTATATAATCGTTTCAGCTTTACAACTTCTTGTACATCCGTTTTCATAATACTTTGTGCCTCTTTGGCATGATAGTTCCAAGTATCTCTTGTTTTAAAAAAACGATGTATCCACGCAAAAGGAATAAGCCAATGCCTACCTTGCAAATAGGTGTATCGACTCTCCATGCTTTCAGCATTCGGAAACAGGCGTTTTGTAAAAGTGCGTAACCTGTGCACACTTTCTTCGTTTTTTTCCTGCTTCTTTAATGTAATCAAGCCAGAATCTCTGCCAATATAACCAAACACACCGCCTGCCATGGTGAATTCCAAAAAATTCTCTAACAGCTGTTCATCAACTTTACGCAACTCAATCGGACTGTCTATTCCAAAATACTTCTGAACAAATGAAAATACTACATTTGCAAAATCAATAAAAGACAATTTTTTTAATTCTTTTTGAATATAAATCCAATCAAGTTCTTCACCAAAGTGCTTTATGAACAACGCTATATCCATATACATACGGATACCTGCACCGGAACCGTTAATATGCTTTGCAATATGAGTAAGCAGATAAAGAAAATGAAACTCCGGCGAAAGCTCCCATGTATGTCCATTCGTCAAATAAGCATGCTCCCAAATGTTTTGAAAATAACTTATATAGTCTGCCTTATCAGACACATTCACTTCCATAACATCCGTGTGAATTTCATAGTATTCACTTCCACGCCGATAGCTGTAAACAGGTTCCCACTCCGTTTTTCGTTCAAATTCCTGTTGCATCATCAGTTCATCACTTTTCTGACGATCTTTAGAATGAATCAAAAAATCTATATCGCCAAAAGTTCTCAGCTCAGGAATCGGATAATAATCCTTCACAATATATCCTTTGAAAATAAGATGGTCAATTCCCCTATCGTTCATCTGTCGGATTAATTCTTTCATATTTGCCGAACGCTGAGAAAACTGTGCAATTGTTTTAAAACATTGCTTCCTCATAAAATCAGCTACCTGAGCATTTGACTCATCAGGATAATTCATAACAGAACAACCCAAAATTCCCGTAACTGAATGAATATTGGCGAGTTCAACTAACTTCTTCCAATCTCCGTGAAAACTTCCCGGATTTTCACCTAAAACAAAGCCTTTTAATACTTTTAGTAAGTAAGTTGCTTCTTCATTCACAAACAATCCAAAGCATCCTTTCTAATTTGCCTAACGGACGGTATCTTTTATTCAGTGGTTACTTAACGATTGCCATACATCTTCTCGTAATAATTCTGATACTCACCACTGATGATGTTCTCCCACCACTCACGGTTATCAAGATACCACTGAATCGTCTTCTTGATTCCATCCTTAAACATTGTTTCAGGCAACCATCCAAGTTCATTGTGGATCTTAGTAGGATCAATAGCATATCTCATATCATGACCCTTACGATCTGCTACATAAGTAATCAGACTTTCAGGCTTGCCGAGTTCCTTACAGATAAGCTTTACGATATCAATATTCTTCATCTCATTATGACCACCGATGTTATAAACTTCACCAACACGGCCTTTATGAATAATCAAATCTATTGCTTTACAATGGTCCTCTACATACAGCCAGTCACGCACATTCAGGCCTTCTCCGTAAACAGGAAGAGGTTTATCATTCAGTGCATTAGCAATCATAAGCGGAATCAGTTTTTCAGGAAAATGGTACGGTCCATAGTTATTTGAACAACGGCTAATAGTCACAGGTAATCCATAGGTTCTGTTATATGCCAACACCAGCAAATCTGCTCCTGCTTTAGAACTGCTGTATGGAGAGCTTGTGTGAATCGGAGTATCTTCTGTAAAGAACAAGTCAGGTCTGTCAAGCGGCAAATCACCATAAACTTCATCTGTTGAAACCTGATGATAACGGGTAATTCCGTATTTTCGGCAGGCATCCATAAGTGTTGCAGTACCCATAATGTTAGTCTGCAAAAAGATACCCGGATCTTCAATAGAGCGGTCAACATGACTCTCCGCAGCAAAGTTTACTACAACATCAGGATGTTCTTCCTCAAACAAACGGTCAACTGCTTCTCTGTCGCAAATGTCTGCTTTAACAAATCGGAAATTCGGATTTTCCATAACTGAAGCTAAAGTAGATAAATTGCCCGCATATGTTAGTTTGTCAATACAAACAATACGGTAATCAGAATGCTCCTTTAGCATATGAAATACAAAGTTACTTCCAATAAATCCGGCACCACCGGTTACTATTATCGTCATTTTTTATTCTCCTTATTACTTAATATCAATATATTTTCCATCCAAAACATCTTTTAGATACTGACCATACTGATTTTTCTTAAGAATCTCATATACTTCCATTACATCTTCTCTGCTAATCCATCCATTTAAGTATGCAATTTCTTCAAGACAGGCAATTTTTCTGTGCTGATGCTGCTCTATAGTCTTAACAAAATTAGTTGCATCAACAAGAGATTCATGTGTTCCTGTATCAAGCCATGTAAATCCCTGTCCCAACAGCTCAACATTTAAGGCTCCGTGTTCCAGATAAATTCGATTCAAATCAGTTATTTCCAATTCGCCCCTCAATGATGGCTTTAAATTTTTCGCATATTCAACCACACGGTTATCATAGAAATACAAGCCCGTTACACAGTAATTGCTCTTAGGCTCCTTTGGTTTTTCTTCAATGCTGACAGCCTTACCGTCTTTATCAAACTCAACGATGCCGAAACGCTCGGGGTCATCAACATAATAACCAAACACCGTTGCACCCTTACCGCTTTCAGCATTCTCAACGGCAGTTTTCAGTCGCTTTTCCAGACCGTGACCTGAAAAAATATTGTCACCCAGCACCATTGCAACCGTATCATTTCCAATGAAGTCGGCTCCAATGACAAAAGCCTGCGCCAATCCATCAGGACTTGGCTGTACAGCATATGTCAGATTAACACCAAACTGATGTCCGTCACCTAAAAGGTCTTTAAATCTGGGTGTATCAGCCGGAGTAGAGATAATAAGAATATCTCGTATACCTGCGTTCATTAAAACCGACATCGGATAATAAATCATAGGTTTATCATAAATAGGAAGCAACTGCTTTGATGTTACGCAAGTAAGCGGATATAAGCGCGTACCTGAACCACCTGCCAAAATAATGCCTTTCATAAATATATCCTCTTCCGTTAGTTCTTATTTTACTATTACAAGTAAAGTTTTAAGTATATTCATATCACTATTTTTTTAATAACTTGGTCAAGACAACCAGAATCGTCGCACTTATTATATAGCATATTACCCTTCATCAGTGCCAACATCATGCAACTGTATATGTCCCCAGAACTGGTGTAACCATGTTACTTGATTAGTCTTATCCAGATTCTCATCAATATTGATATAAAATCCAGGATATACACCATCAATTAATTCTTGTGTTCCAAACTCGTTATGTGCGTATGCAATTATATCAACACGGTACTTACTTGGTGCCAGATGCGTTGTATCAAAGGAAAAATGCAGTGTCTTTTCCTCATTAGCATCAAAATCAACATTTTTTGAAGAAAAAGCTGTTGCCACTACAACGCCATCCATAAATTGAACTTCAAAACGGAAACCAATATTTGAATACTTTCTTTTTGAATCACATACCAAATCAAAATTCAATACATCACCTGGTTGGCATGATGAACAGTCATTCTTGAATTTTGAGGATTTAATGGTTAAGCCGTCTTTTCTTCCTCTTGTATGTACATGATGATATTCATCTGAGTAAGTATATTCATTCTCAATCTTACCTACGCTGCCCATATATATATTTATTGCTGTTTCAACATCACCATCATAAATCAGTCTGCCATGATCCAATACAATACAGCGAGTACATAACTGACGGATGGTATTCATATTATGGCTGACATAGAGAACTGTTCTGCCCTCGCTATTTGCAGCATCACCCATTTTACCCAGACACTTCTTCTGAAACTTCATATCTCCAACCGCAAGCACTTCATCCATAACCATAATTTCACTATCCAAATGTGCTGCAACAGCAAAAGCTAATTTTACATACATTCCTGAAGAATAACGCTTTACAGGCGTATCAATAAACTTCTCCATCTCTGCAAATGAAACGATCTCGTCAAATTTACGGCTGATCTCAGCCTTCGTCATACCAAGAATCGCACCGTTCATATAAACGTTCTCACGCCCTGTCAACTCAGGATGAAAGCCCGTGCCGACCTCCAGCATAGAGGCAATACGTCCATTATAAGAAATCGTTCCACTTGTAGGTGCAGTAACTCGGGACAACAGTTTTAGCAGAGTAGATTTACCTGCACCATTATGACCAATAATACCGAGTGCTTCGCCTTTCTTTACTTCAAAAGAAACATCATCCAGTGCCAGAAATCTGGTATTTCCTTTTACAGACTTTCCAACATCATCTAAACGAACATTAGGATCTTCTTTGCCCCGGACCTTTGCCCACCATGACTGCAAATCACCGCGCAATGTACCTCCACCAATTGCACCCAGACGATATTCCTTGGTAACATGGTCAATCTTTATTACAGTTTCACTCATAATCCATTCACCTCACACTGTATCCATAAATGTCTTTTCAACACGGCTGAACAACATCACGCCAAAGAACAGAATCACCAATGTAACAGCCCAACTCAACAAATAATAATTCAGGTCAAAGGTTCCGATTCCAAGAAATGCTTTTCTAAATGTGTTGATAATAGGTGTCATAGGATTAAGCATATATAACCACATAAACTTTTCAGGAATTATGTTAATATCATAGGTCACAGGTGTTGCATACATCCAAAGCTGCACACCAAATCCCACAACCATTGTAAGATCACGGTACTTTGTGGTTAACGAAGAAATAATAACACCTGTACCGAGTCCAAGACACGCCATATGCAAAATTAAAATCGGAAGCATCAAAATCAGCAAATTCGGATAAACTTGTCCATCTATCCAGTAAAACGCTAGACAGACTAGAAACATGGCAAACTGAATAGCAAATGCAATAAGATTAGTTAATACTGTAGAAACAGGCATAACAATTCGTGGAAAATAAACCTTTCCCAATATTGCAGCATTTCCCGTGAATGTTCCGGCCGTACCTGTTAGGCAAGTTGAAAAATACTGCCATGCGACAGTACCGCTCAGATAAAATAAGAATGTGGGCACCCCATCCGCAGCCAAACCTGCTAAGGAACCAAACACAACTGTAAATACAACTGTTGTCATCAACGGCTGAATTAATGCCCATGCCGGACCTAGAATAGTCTGCTTATATTGCGACACAAAGTTTCGTCTCACAAACAGAACAATTAAATCTCTATATTTCCACACCTCTTTCAGATTAATATCCAACCAACCATTCTTAGGAACAATTACTGTTGAAAATTTTTGTTTTTCCATAAAATCCACCTTTCATTTTACATTGAGATAGGTTCATTAATTAAATTCGGAGTTTTATATTTTAATTTAAAAAATCTTAGTTTTCTGCCAATGGGCATACTTGAAAACCATAGACTCTTTGAATTTTTCTGAATCATTTTTATAACTTGCTCTTTTTGATTATTATATAGTTTTATATCAGTACTAACATATACATTAAATATACGGACACATTCATCGAGAAACAGAATTCGAAAAGAATCATATATATACGGAAAGACGTTCTTAACATCATTAAGAATCATCTCCTTGGCCAAAAGCAAATCCGTAAAATATTTGATACCGGTATACTCAAAATTATCACCGTGCATTCTTTGAAAATACAGTGTCTTATGAACAAATACTGCATTTCTGCTCTCTTTAAACACCTGATACGAAAATAAGTTATCCTCACCTAAATGAAGATTTCCAAATCGAATATTATTAACTACTTCTTTTCGATAAAGCTTATTCCATATTGGCGTTCTCCAAGTTGGTTCAAAAAAGCCATTCAACCACTCTTCACATGTAAGTACTGTGGTTTCTGCATCTTCCTGATTAAATGTAACATCATCAAATTGATCCTGCTGTACATTTGCAAAATCGCAGATACACACAAGCATATCATTTTCGAGCATTGCATGTACCATTATTTCATACATCTGTGGGTGAAGCAAATCATCATGGTCCGCAAAGGCAATTAAATCTCCCGTTGCAATCTCCAAACCTGTATTTCTTGCCGAACTTTGACCGCTGTTTTTCGTATGAATGACCTTAACTCTTTCATCCTTTTTAGCAAATTCATCACAAATTATCCCTGAACCATCAGATGAGCCATCATCAACCAAAATAAGCTCAATGTTCTGATAGGTTTGTCCGAGAATACTTTCAATCAAGGGCAACAAATATTTTCCAGCATTATAAACAGGAACTATAATTGAAATTAATTTACTCATTATTTTTCATTCTTCCATTTTAACAAAAATATTATATCATACGGAATCATCTTTATCATTGCGCCAAATGTAAATTTTCGGTTTCTGTCACAAAAACGATAACGGTAGCTTCCGTTTAACAATGTACCAGATAAACGCAGTATTCTAAAAACCGGTGACATTTTTTTTAGTGAAATGATTACTTCATAAAAAGATCTTGCCAAATAGCACTGTCTTGCATATTTATTATGAATATCAGGATTTCGCTTTAAAGCCATATCTATCAAACGAATTCTGATATCTCGCAAACTTTGTATGGCAAAGTATCGATCAAATTCATCCTGCTGATAAATGATGCTATCCCATTTTTTATTTCCTGAAATTGATCCAACCTGATTTGAACCATGTATCCTATAACTAATTAGCTGCTCAGACACATAAGTAACATTTCCAAAAAAGCCGGCACAACACATAATCCACGCATCGTGATTAGCTGCACTTTCGACAAATGGCATAATACCAAATATAAAATCTCTGCGAAATACCATTGTACACCCATATACAGTATAATTCAAGCGAAGAATTTCATCAATATATTTTTGGTATGAAAAATCACCCTGCAAAAATCCATCTTTTTTATACAAGCTGGGCATTATCTCTTTTCCTGCTGCATCTACGATATTCGCATCACTGAATGCCATAACACAGCTTTCATCCTCAAGAAATGCTCTTCGCATTTTTTCAACCTTATCTGCCTTCCAGATGTCATCCTGATCGGCTGTAAAAATAAGATCACCTGAACATAGGGCAATACATTTTTCAAAGTTTTTTGTTACGCCAACATTTGGAGAGTTTTTTTCAATTTTATACTTCACGCTACTATCACAAAGAATTGATTCCGCTACTGTTAGCGTATTATCCAAAGATCCATCATCGCAAATAATAATTTCATCAACAGGTACCGACTGTTCTAAAATACTTTGAATCTGTTTCCGTATAAATGTTTCTCCATTGTATGTACAAACAGCAACTGAAATAGATAAATTGCAATCTTGTCCATTCATTATATAACCTCACAAGTAAAAGTATTTCAACAGATATATTAATCAAAATATATAATTTACACATATCTCATATTAACATCTTCTCTTGTATTTTTTACAACCTAATCTTTAAACACTGCATATATATACCCATGAAGTTGCTCTTTTGAAATTAATTTCTTTATATATGCTCCTGGCAGAACTCTAAGCACTTTCGTTCTAATTTTAATAAAGTTCCAACGCCAACGCTTACCGTTCTCTAATCCTGTTTTACGCAATAAATTAGAATAACGAATACAGTTATCCAAGAATTTATCTATAACAAGGCATTCAAGTTCATGAGAATAGTTATGAGCCAAGTTAAATATTAACTTGTCCTCCAAATGAATTTTTAAAGAAACATGTATTTTGTTATTACGAGATGCACTTATAGGTCGTTCTAATACATTATAAAATGTATCAGAAATTTTATATGCAAATTTACAAAGTTGACAGCTTTCAAATAAATACACCCAGTCTTCTGATGTCAATAATTTTAATTGAAATCTTATTTGACAAACTTTTTGTCTTAGAAAAATTTTATTCACACATCCCAAACCCAAAGGTGTTGGCTTACCACACAAAGCAGCTAATAATTTATCTGTATTATAACTTCCTGTATTTGTTAAGTCTGAACGTATAAAAGTTCCATCACACTGATAATAATTTATTCCGCAAACTACAACATCAGCCTTTTTTTCTTTTGCAGTTCTTATCAAAACATCATACATTTTAGGTTCTATCCAATCATCTGGATCAACAAACCCGAGGTATGTACCTTTGGCGATGTCAAGTCCTACATTTCGTGCTGCACTTACGCCTTGATTTTTTTGATGAATTACCTTTATTCTGCTATCTTTAGATGCATATTCATCGCATATTTCACCACATCGGTCAGGAGAACCATCATCAATCAGAATCAACTCAAAATCCGTAAATGTCTGTGCTAAAATACTGTCAATACATTTAGGCAAATATTTTTCAACCTTGTAAACAGGCACGATTATTGAAAGTTCCGGCATTCTTAATACTCCGTTCATTTTCTGAATATTTTTCTTTTTATAGTTCTACAGCCCCAATAGAAAGCCCAGAACACCAAAGGCCACTTCTTTTTTCGCTGATTCCAAATTTCCTTGGCTTTTTGCTTGTCCTCTGCCCGTCCAGACTTCATACCAATCCAGAACGCCTCAGCAAATAGCATTCCTCTAACTTTATAAAATTTTGTACATTTGCGATGCAGAACATTTTCCATATATTCCTCATGGCAAGCATACATATAGGCATCAGAAACCTTGTGATCTTCTACCGCATACTTGGACTGATAATTTGTGCCGCCCTTTTCCACAATCGTGCGGTGATGGCTCACAATTCTTGGATCAACATATACATTGCCTTTTCCGTATAGAATCAATGCAAGTGACTGATCCCAAACCATCTTATGCGCCTTATAAAACACATCTATCTCACACTCAGGTGCATTTCTGAATATATTACGAAAAAATGCAGTGTCTGTACTGTTGGGTAACCTATTGAAAAAATGATAACTCTGAAAATCCTTATAGGAAAACACCAATGGTTCACTTATTTCCCTACGAACCTTTTGAATTGATTCTGTACGACTTAATTCACACCATGAATTGCAGTACATACCGATATACTCAGGATGATTTTCCATAAAGTCAAACTGATATTGAAGCTTATCCTCTGCCTCCCACCAGTCATCTCCTTCAAGAATAGCAATATACTTTCCTCTGCATTGCTTCAATACTCCATACATATTTCGGCTTCCGCCAATATTATGGTCTCTCAGTGAAAGTACAAATATGTCAGGATATTTTCTCTGATACTCATATAGTAACTCTCTTGAATTATCAGGAGAATGGTCATCATCAACCACAATTTCATAGGCAAAATTTACTTTCTGTTTTAAAATGCTGTCCAACAGCTGAGGCAGATAATGAGCCATATTGTATGTAATTACAGCAACGCTTACCAGAGGTTTACTCTCCATGTTTTCACACCTTCAAAAAATCTTCTCTACTTATTGCATACCAGTTCAAATCTTTCCACTCATTACGGATGTTGATTGAATTTTCTTCACATCTTTCATAACGGAAACCGACCTTTCTGTAAAACGCATTTGCCCGTGTATTCTCAACAAGCACATTTAGATATACTCGTTCCAAATGCAATTCCTCAAAGGCAATTTTCAGCACTTCTTCAGTAGCCTGCATTGCTGCTCCTGTTCCGTGGGCACAGTTTCGGGTACTGATTGCATACTCCGCTGATTTTTTCTCCGTATCAATATCTTTTAAGCTGATTGTTCCCAAATAATTATCTTCTTCATCTGCGATTGCATAATGTCTGCATTCAGGATTCTTATTTGCCGCTGCAATAAATTCAAGACAGGATTCAATCGTAATTTTAGTTGCGTCAAACTGAAAAAAACAGGTAATTGAAGGGTCAGTCATCCACTCAATCATACCATATGCGTCTTTTTTCTGCAACTCTCTCAAATGAATCTTCATATGTCTTCTCCTTGGAAACTATTCACTGCAGCAATAACCTGAGTAACTTCCTCATCAGGCATTCCGGCATATATAGGTAAACTAAGCTCCTGTACCGCATAAGTCTCACTGATTGAGAAATCTCCCTTTTTATGTCCCAATTCTGTATAGCATTGTTGCATATGAGGCGGAATTGGATAATGAATCAGTGTTTTTATGTCATTTTTCATCATATGTGCTTGCAAAGCATCACGATTTTCACATCTTAGCGCAAACACATGATAAACATGAGTTGCCCCCTCACGCACAACGGGCAGTGTGACATTAGGGTTATTAATCTCATTCAAATAACGCTCTGCAATTTGTATGCGAGCATTGTTACCCTCATCCAAGTGTGACAATCCCACCTGTAAAAGTGCCGCCTGCAACTCGTCCATTCTGGAATTCTTACCTGTCATTTCGTTGACATATTTCACACCACTGCCATAATTACGCAATTTGAACAGTTTCTCTGCCAGCGCCTTGTCGTTTGTAATCAGTGCACCTGAATCTCCCAATGCGCCCAAAGGTTTTGTTGGATAAAAGCTAAAGCAGCCGATAGTGCCAAAAGTTCCTGTCATCTGTCCATTGTATTTTGCACCATGGCACTGTGCGCAGTCCTCAATCACATATAAACCGTGACGATCTGCAATCTCACAAATCTTTTCCATATTTACGGGCTGACCATAAAGATGCACAGGCAAAATTGCCTTTGTACGCTCAGTGATCGCCTTCTCAATTTTATCTGCATCAAGACAATAAAACTCATCAGGCTCTACAAAAATCGGAGTTGCACCGTTTTCCGTAACACTTAACACGCTGGCAATATAAGTATTTGCAGGAACAATAACTTCGTCACCAGGACCAATATCCAGTGCCCTTACTGCAAGAATTAATGCATCCAAACCGGAATTAACACCGATGCAGTAATCTACACCCATATATTCTGCAAATTGTTTCTCAAATGCTTTAAGTTCGTTGCCCATTATGTACCAACCGGAACGCATAGCGCGAAGTGCAGCCTTCTCATATTCTGCTGCATATAAATCATATTGGCGCTTTAAATCTATAAAATCAACCATTTTATTATCCCTCATTTTACAAACTATAGTTTAAGAAATCCTTATAATCTCTGATATAATCATTTTCATCATAGTACTCTGAAGCGGCAACACACAAAACAGAATTATCCTTATGCCAAACCATTTCACGCCAAAGAAAGTGTTCTACCACAAGTCCTTTACTCGGATCATTTAGCATAACTGACACTCTTTCTTTACCGTTATCAAGTATTATTTCAATTTCACCATATGGGCAAAAAAGAATTTGCTTCAGCTTTTTATGTGCATGTCCACCTCTTTCAGAACCATTTGGAGCACCATGAATATAGTATATTCTTTTTATATCAAAAGGAATGTCTTTATTACACTCAAAGAAAGACAGCTTACCTGCATATCCTGAATCTATGGTTTTAATTTCTACAATTCTAACATTCATATTTAATCCCTCTGTATATTTTTTGATCTTTTCTTCACTATAAGTGGTGGAAAGACCGCCTATTAATTCATTTCTCATTTCCCCTCTAAATCTGCAAATCTTTTTCTTTTGCTGTAAATTAACAAATTTAGAAGATGAATCATAAAATATGGCGCCCCCAAACGGCGGTATCTAAGATCGGTACAGTACATCTTTGTCAGTTTATACGCCCCCACAATTCGTCCGCTTTTTACTGCTTCGATTTCTATATTTCCAATATCTGAAATACGCCGTGCTGTACGATAAGCTGATTCATACTGTTCGTTATTTGGCAATGTATCCAGGTAATTTATAACTGCATCAGAAAACTTAACCAATTGACCACTATCTTTACTGGCAGTTCTAATTTTATTAGCTACTTTCCTTACTCTTTTATGCAATTTCATTCCCACAGAGTTGCTAGCGCTATCATGCATTCGATGACTAGTCAATATTTCGTTTAAATAATAACATTTATCATCTGCCACCGCACAAAACTGCAACCATTGATCTTCTGCACTATCGACCGGAATAGGCATACACTTTTTGACTAATTCAGAAGAAATACAGATTGCCGTTCCGGAAATGAGTGGAGAAGAGATTGCAGCTTCTAAGAATTGATTTCGCTCTGCTTTTTCACATCGTTCTATATTGTCAGATAAATTTCTAAATATAGAATATGCTGTTCTATTTTTTATCGGTATATCATTTGAATCAACTAAATTGAGTTCGTGACATATCATCTCAGCATTAGGATAGCGTAAAAAAGAACTTATTACATGTTCAACTTTTTCAGGCAACCAAATATCATCTTGTCCGCATATAAAAATGTAATCACCGGTTGTATGTGTAATAGCCCATTCAAAATTGCCACCAATCCCGTGCCGCGGGTTGTCAGTAATGACAATTATCTGATGCCCCCCCGCTTTTTGTGCTTTTTCAACAATTTCCAATGTTGTATCTTTTGAGCCGTCATCACTGATAACGATTTCATCGGGAACAACAGTTTGAGTTAAAATACTGTTTAATTGTTTTTCAATAAAAGTGGCTCCGTTATATGTTGCCATTGCAACACTTATTTTTTTACCATGATACACAATATTACTTCCTTTATATTCTGTCCCCGCACTCGGACAACATATAACCATAATTTGTCATTTTTCCGATTGCGGTTTTCTCTGTTTTCTTTCCAAATTTCCATGATAGCTTATACAGAAATGTATTGCCCTCAGTAAATTTCTTAAATTCTTTTTCATCATAAGGATTACTCAATTCATTTACCAGTTCATTTCTCTGTAGGTTATTACTTTGCGGTAAACTGTCGATAACTTCTTTAACACACGGAATAACTTGATAAGCAATTTCCACAATATAATCTATCATAAGATAATCCACTGCTTTGTCACAATTCTTCCAATACTCGTGCAAGCAATCTCTTGCAAATGAAAACAGAGGAAAGTCTTTATTTCCTGCCATAAGATAGCTAACCCATCTTGACCTTGACATAGAAACCTTTCTATTAGTCACTGCCCTGCAAGTATAAAATTGAGTCATTAAAAAATCATCTGTTACATCCTGTGACCACCAAACGGTAGCACCTGTAAAAAATCCGCCTTCAGCAGCTAATATAGATACTAACATTAAATCACAAATATGCTGTAATGCAATCTTGCCCTCTTTGTGTTTTTTTAAGATATAATCGGGAATTTCAAAATAATCTCTGTAATTATCTTTTGTTAATGTAATGACATCATGACCGGTATGCCGTCTGGCACTATCAATACACATTTTAAACAATTTATCCGCATGTTCTTCTCCCTGCCACCACATACTCCAGACTTTAACTTCTTTATTCGGCTCATAAAGATTCTTAGGCTCAGACATATTTCGATAGCGTTCAATAGTATCAGGACATTTATGTTTTATGTAATCCAATACCCAATTATGCTTTCTCATCGCAAGTCGATCAATCTCTTCGTTCGACTTGCGCATCAATAAAGCAAAATCAAGGTCGCTGCAAAATTTTGCATACTCTTTAGATATCTTACAGTTATCCTTATACTCCGCTCTGTTTTTCTTAAACCAACGCCAATATTTATTCAAATGCTTTATATTAAATCCCATTTCATCTTCCCCTATATCAGAATTTTTAAGTATTTTATTCTTTCCAATATACTTCATGTTTATGATTTGGTAAAATCTTAGGCAAATTATGATAACATTCAGGCTTTGTTACATGATCGCCGTAAAAAATTTCCATATGAGGCTTATACCCGGATGGCGCCGGGACTTGATGTCCCTCAAATTCCATAGTAAACCCCGGTTCAAGCCATTTCTTATCAAATCGCTCCTTAGTAGCATCACCTTCGATTAAAAGTCCGACATATCTTGAAGAATCATAGTCATATTTCTTTGCAAGTGCAGTTAACTTCTGATATAGTTTCCATGGTGAATAGATATTATTGTAAATAAGGCCTTTAACTCTTGATATAGCCGATTTCGATTCTTTCATTGCCCGAAAGTCATCTAACGAAAGGTGAAACAACGAATTTAGTCGTTGCAACTTTTGTATATGCTTTTCGCACTCAATCTTATTTTCAGGATGTCCATCCATAGGAAACACGTCAAGATATACACCGGTTGTTTTAACTGAATTACCATCCTGCTCCTTCAATATTGTTCGGTCATCTATAAATTTAAGCATTGTATACTCACAATGTTCGGCAGAGGGTGCGTCTAATCGGATATATTCCGGAAATTCTGTCTGCAAGGTCATTAATTTTTCATAATCAGGTCGGGGCATCTTTAAATCAATGTCATCATCCCAGGGAATGAATCCCTCGTAACACATTGCTCCTAATAGCGTACCGCCATCGATATAGTACCTAAGAGAATGCTTTTTACAAACTCTGTCTAACTCAAGAAGAAGTTGTAATTCAATTTGCTGCATCTCTTTTAAATCTATTATTCTCATATACATTTCTCCAACTGACAGCTTATCTTCGCAAACCTGTTTTTCTAAGTAGTTGTTTTAAAATCTTTTTTATATTATAAATTAACCTTTTATTTTTGTATTTAAAATTAATTTGTCGGAACTCTCCATTATCAATCTGTCTAATAAGTAAGGATTCTTTTTCTTTCAAATTAGCTCCCGATGCCAATATTTTTCTAAAATTATATTCATCACAATATTTGTTCAAACTTTCCTGCAACTCACTAACAGAATACTTTTTAATCATCAAATTCTGCATTAGAAATTGCAAATAAAGATTTGCAGATACATCAAGTAACTGAGAAGATATTAACTGACATTTCTGTGTATCCTTAATACTATTAACTGTGGTCAACAAATGCTTTAAATTATCTTTTACATTTACCAAATCAAATACTCTATGATTAATATGCATATCATTTAAATTATTACGATAATGGTACAGCACTTTATCCAAACAGATTACAGACTCAACACACATCAAGTAACGAAGTACAAAATCATAATCTTCATATAATGTCATACCTTCATTAAAAAACAAACCGTGGCGTTTAATTTTCTCGGCTATAAACACTTTATTCCAAACACCGGATAAAGCATTATCATAAAAAAAGCTTTTATATTCTAAAAACACTTTATCTACGGCGTAACTTCCGCAATGAGCACAACTTAACTTATCAGAATATTCAAGTTTGTCATTTCTATAATAATCAAACGAAACACCGAAAATTATCATTGACGGCTCATCTGTATTCTGTAATCTATTTATATTTTCCAAATAATTTTCATCAACTGTATCATCAGCATCAATAAACAGAATATATTTTCCCTTTGCCTCTTGAATGCCCCTATTCCTTGCGCTGGATACACCGTTGTTTTTCTTATGAACAGTTTTTACCTGTTCATATTGTTCTGCTAACTTATCAGCAATCTCCCCGCTTCTGTCTTTTGAACCGTCATCAACCAAAATAATCTCATAATTATGACTTCCTTTTTGGTTCAATACGCTTTGTACACACGCATTTAAATATTTTTCACACCCATATACGGGAATAATTATGCTGTATTTTATCATAGAGCACCTTACCTATCAACTTCCATACAATGAGTACGGATCTATTTCCCAGAAAAATTTATAATCTTGTAAGATTATTTGAGAAGCATCAATCGTCGAATCATAAAACCATAAAGCAAATACTGTGATGGCAACAGAAAGAAACAAATAGACAGATTGATCGTGGCATTTTACCTTATAAGCAGGACTGCTATTCATCTCCAGTTGATGTTGTCCGCTTTCTAACATCATCGGCATAAATAACACTATGAACTGATAATAATAATCTGCTAATCTTGTGAATCCATTATCATAAATTGAAAAATACTGAATTACTACAGCAACCATCATTAAATTAAACACTTTACAATAAGTTCTGTCACCTTCTCTTGGCGGTCTTAAAAATGCTCCCAAAGCAATTATTAAAATCATCATTAGTGCTCGTCCGCCGATTGTTTTTGACTCTGTAAATGACTGTTCTCCATCATAATACGATTCTCCAAGCCAGGAAACAATCTGATCTTTAAATATGAAAACACATATTACCGTTACGATAAATATAATAAAATATGTTTTGTCAATTTTCTTTTTGGCAATCGGATAAGCCGCAATAAATATTATTGCAGGTGCATGGAATATAGCGGCAATAACCGTGAAAACGACAAATTTTTTGGGTTTATCTTCAAAAATTCCAATAGCCGCAAACATAAGAAAACCCATTGCAATCGTTTGCTTCAAACCGCTAAAGGTAAACAAGTAAAAACCCATAGCAATATACATTAGATAACTCCAATATGGAGCAGGTGAATACCGATAAATTACAATACCTAAAGCAATTGCAGAAAATGCAGCTATCATGAATATACAAACATCATAAGATAATCCCACTGATCCAATTAATCGAAAGAACAACCGAATACCAATATTGGCTCTGTCATCAAATACAAAACTATACCAGTCGTCTCCATTACAATTTCTATACAAGGTAAAATACTTTATAAGATCTCCCATCCACCATGCACGAAGTCCGCTGAAGCATGCCATTATAGTCGTAATAACAGAAACACAAACTTTACGATCTTTCTTATTTTCATTTGAACGAAAAAATAAAAGCGTAATTGCCATTATAACAATAAGTATAGCCATATGCTTATCCACCTATTTGTCCCCTTCCACTAACCGCTGATCAAATCATAAAACATATCTCGCGCTCTATAACTACGATTTGGTGCATTTGACGCATTTTCTTCCAATTTTTTTCTTAATGTCTTATCTTTAATCAATAACTCAATTCCATCTGCGATTTTTTCCGGGTCGATTTCTGTAATCAGCCCCGTAACTCTGTCCGTAATCTGATCAGCAACTGACTGGTATGATGTAACTACTATTGCCTTGCCAAGGATTTTTGCCTCATCCAATACAATGGATTTTCCTTCCCATCGTGACGGCTGAACAATTATGTCAGCTTTCTTCATATAAGGATATGGGTTTTCTCTCAATCCTTCCAAAATAAAATAGTCTTCTATTTGCTGTTCTTTTATATACTGTTCAATTTCATCCTTCATAATTCCTTTGCCGTAAATATGCCAGCAAAACGGAATTTTACGATCTGCAAGGGCTTTAGCAGTACGAGCTGCAATATCCATTCCCTTTTGATAATCCAAACGCCCTACGGAAACCAGATGAATTGTGTCAGAACAATCCCATAAATCTGTAGTTTCATCTTCAGCCTTTTTTCGCACCTCATCTGTAAGAACTATGTTTTCCAACACATGAATTTTTGACTCTGTCTGAGGAACAGCACCGACAAATGCATCTTTGCAAATATCAGAAATAGTAACCAATTCATCAAATCGATTATAATATTCTACTTCTTCTGAGGATAACTTTCTTCCGGTAAAATCAATATGTATCCAACCGATTTTTTTGTTTGCCTTGACCTTGTCTAGCACAAAATAATCAGGGAATCCTTCCAGATATCCAACTGCAACATCATAGTCTTTCTGTAACGCAGGAATATACTTCTTAATTTTATTCCAGTTAAATTTTGGTGAATGACTGAACCTCTGAATTAAAGTAATCCACACTCGTGCAACTGCAGCACCTATATGTCCACCTTTTATAACATCTTTCAAGTATTTGCGCAATTCCAGCGTCATTCCACGTGTAACAGTATCTGCTTCAATAATATTGACCCAATTTGGAACCTCCGGCTGCAAAACCCCTCCTGTTTCAAATAAGAAAAGGTCAACATTTACCCTATTGGGATCAAGCGACTTTAGCAAAGATATAAGGCTTTTTTCAGCACCACCCATGCGGAGTGTATCTATAACAAATAATACATTTTTCATATCATATTTCCTATCTTTTCTTTAAATATCTGTATTCCAGTATATATTCAATAATTTTTATGAACTCCATCTTAATTGGCAAAGAAATAAATCTGGTTCTTAAATCAAAACAGTATTTTTCTTCATTCATCTTATACTCCATACATACTTTTTTCTTAGCTTCTCGTGACTCTAACTTAGATAATTTTAGCTTTTGAATTTCTCCAATTACGGTATATGCACTCCGATAAAATGAAAAACCTACTGCATAGAAATATAGTCTTTTATATCTTTCCGAAATAATAGATTGTTTTACTGATTCTATCATCAATTCATGTTCTAATAAAACACTTTCAGATAAATTCTCCCTTATTTTTCGAGATAATGAATTCTGATTTTCTGTTGATGATATATATATACAGGCATTAATACTTTTTACATTTTTAACAGCCGTGATATATCGCACCATAAAAACTTTATCCTCGCCTATGTGCAACTGTTCCGGAAATACAATACCATTTTCTTTAATCAGCGCTCTTTTATATACTTTATTACAAACCAAATTAAGTCTTTGCTTTCTCAACTCTTTACACAAAAATGATTCTACCTTATCCAAATCTGTGAATGAATAGGGAAAATATTTACCAAATTTATAATTTTGTCCATCAAAAATTTTTATTCCATATATCAACAAATCGTAATCATCAATCAATTCTGATGATAAACAATTAAAATAATCATCTGAAACAAAATCGTCGCTGTCTACAAAGCAAATATATTCTCCCACAGCATAATCCAATCCCATATTTCTTGCTGAGGAAACACCGCCATTCTCTTTTTTATAATACTTAACCCTTTTATCGTTATTTGCAATTCCCCTGCAAATTTCCGCCGTACTATCCGTCGAACCATCGTCTATAATTAAAACTTCAATATCACTTCTTTTTGTTTGCAATAAACTATTTAAACATCTTCTTATTGTATTTTCAGCATTATATGCCGGAATAATTACCGAAAATTTAATTTCCAAATTTATTCACCTGCCTCCTAATCATACCTTGCCATGCATAATAAATTAAGTAGTGGTTATTTTAGTTTTTCTACCAATTCACTCAATCCAATTTTTCTTAAAAAAGCACCTGCGTTATGTTTTAAATCAAAATTCAAATCCTTTGGCATATATTTAATTTTTGTGAAAAGATAATTTAATCTTGATTTTTTATTGTTAAAATTAAGACTATTCAAATAATTATAAAGGAAAAGATTCGTTCGCGGAGAAGAGAAATGTATTATCTTAGCTTTACTTAATTCTTGCCCCTCATATACATTTCCACGATAATCAGTTGTAACTTTATCCTTACAAGCAGGCAAAATAATCATTTCATATGCCACATCGCACGGAGCACATTCATTTAATACCATTGACATAGCCATAAGCGGCTCGTCAGTAGGCTGATTAAAATACTTAAAATCAAATGTCGAATATTCGTCAATCAATTCAATAGCCTTATCAAAAACTCTTGAAGCCCTTTTACTCTTTTTAAAACAGTAAATTCCGCCGTTCATAGATATCAAATAATGAATTTGAGATTTATATTTGCCGCTTCCTTCATATGTAAACCAACCTTTTTGTGAATCCAACGGCAATTTACATCCAAATGCAGATACATCATCTTCATTTTCAAAAGTATTCCAAAGATCATCGATTGAATCAAGAATTAAAATATCTGTTTCAATAAAAATAGATTTTTCGTAAGGAGAATATCTCATTAATAATTTGTCAATTGTAGATTTTCTTACATCCTTATCCTGTACAATAATAACCTCATCGAAGATAGATGAATATTCCGTTTCCTTATCACATATCAAAGCAAAAGGATACTCACCTTTTCCCCTCTGCTTATATGACAAGCACAAATTATAAGCCAATTTATAATATTTTTCACTGCCTGTGGCTACTGTTACAAATCCCCTGGATTCGCTCATATATCTTTTCTCCTATTATATTATATATATCTTCACAAATTATTTAATCACTTTCATATAATTAATAGATATGCTCAAGTTTAAAAGATAAAATCTTCTTAATATCCGTATAGTTTAAAATTATTAAAAAAGTTATTATTGTTGCTTACATAATACTTCTATGTAACACTTTTGTAGTGCACACATCTAATAATCCTTCACTTTGTTTCTGAGCAAGATATTGGCATATCGCTTCAAATTTTTCCTTTTCCCACGACCAATTATCATCTGTTGATGTATCTTCCACTATACTATGGAACATCAATGTAAGTGCTCCTCCTCGCTTTATGCACTTATTAATAATTGCCTCAACCTGTAATACAGTAATATCCTTTAAAATCGGAACACTATAAATAACTCTATCATTAGAATTGTCCATTACTGTATCTGCATAGGCAATTGCATATAAAAAAGGAAGATGAATCACTCTTGATACCTTTCTGCAAAAAATCCTTATCTTCTTCTTAGTAGAAATTCTCAAGCTTGTCCTCATATACAAAATATCCTGATTAAACAAGTTGTGCTTTGAATTTATAAATTCTTGAATATCAAAACCTGATCCCGGACTTGCAAAACCAAACTTTGAATCATAAGGTAAATCAAACCACTCTATTAATTTTTTTCTTCCCGCAGATATATCTTTTTCTGTATTCAAGTGTTGATCTCCATGCAATGCAATCTCAACTAATGGATTATTAAACAATTCAATGACATTTTCTTTTGTCATAGCCAATTTATCTGAGGGTAACTTTTCTTGCGGACATGATCTATCAACATACCCCGTTGTAATATTTAGCGTTACCGGCAAATTCATCGGTATTGTAACATTCTTTATAATATCATAATTGTCTGCCCGACCGTCATCAAATGACAAGCTAACTAAAGCCTTTTTTTTCATTCTTTTCCCTCATATATCCTATAAATTTTATCATAAGCTGTGGCTACACTATATCCAGCTTCATCAATTAACAATACATATCGTTCGCAATTCTGTCTTTTAGCATCACATATACTGTGTATCCAAGCATTTTTATCCTCCAACGGTAATGGCTGAACCAGATCTGTAAGGAAAGCATCTTTTGGAATATTATCGGATACAATGCAGGGCAATCCGTTTGTTTGGGCCTCCAACAAAGCAAGAGGTGTTCCCTCTCTGAGCGATGGAAATGCAAACACATCAAACGCACTTAGATACTCATGTACATTCATTACTTGCCCACAAAAAATAACACTTTTACCAACACCGTTGTCCTCTACTATTTTTTTTAATCTTGAGGTATTCTCCTCATTTCCGCCCCCAAGCAACAACAAAACTGTTTTGGGATTTTGCTCTATTATTTTAGGCAACAATGTAATTAAAAACTCTTGATTTTTTAATGGAATAAGAGTGCCGGAATGCCCTATAATAAAAGTATCTTCCAAACCGTATTGTTTACGTATTAGATTTCTACTCTCCTCTGAGTACTTAAAATCTGTAGTATCAATACCATTATTTATTACAATTCCCTTTTTTTCAAACGCTCTCTTTCCAAATAGCCAATATCCCGCCTGAATTCCACAAGCAAAATAATGGTTAGCCGAAAATTTAATAACTCCCCTCATAAAACCTTGATAAAGTTTTTGAAGCCAAGAAACTTTTCTCTCCGTTTTTGTGGTATGCGAATGAGCTATTCTACAGGGGATGTGCTGAATCTTTGCTAAAAAAAGTGTAATTCCGGAGTTAAACATTGTATGGGAATGTATAGCAATATAATTATTTTCATCCATCAATTTTTTTAGCATTTTAATAAACCGGAAATAACCTGAACTTGGTTGAGGAAAAGTGAAAACCTTATCGCCTTTTTTCTCTATTTCGGCTCCATACACATTATCTATTCCTTCAAAAACAATATAATGAAACTCAAACTCGCCATTGGGAGCATACTTACTTATATTAGCCGCAACCCTTTCTGCTCCACCAACCTGAAGTCCACCGGATATAATCAAAACTTTTTTCATGATATAGTGCTCCTTGCCTATAATACACCTGCATATTTATTGTCAAAAGCTCTCATCTAATGTTTTTTCATTATTTCAATCTATAATAAAAAGCAAGCAATTCTACAGTTTTTTTAATGCCGCATACAGAACATAGAAAATGAACTGCATGTACTTTTTTTACATTATTATACCGCAATAGCCACTTTAGTTTTTTTAAGCGTATAATAATATCTTTATAATTTAAACTCTTTTTTATATTTCCTGCCAATCCCAATAACATTGCATACTGATAAGCCCAATATTCATAATAGATATTCAATAAATCATCATTTTCGGAATTCTTTTCTGCATATTGAATGCCGTTTTCTATAGCATTCAGTACATCAACAACATTTTTTTCTTTTATTGCAGAAGTAATTGAACCGCTTGTTCTACGGATTCGCTTATAAAATGTGCTGGAATAAATATTTATACTCTTGCAATGAACCATAACCCTTGCCGACCACTCAATATCTTCTCCACTAAGCAGACCTTTGACAAAAAATAAATCATTATTTAAAAAGAACTCTCGACGCAATACTTTTACATAAGAAGCACTGAAATATTGGTTTGTATAAACCATATGTCTCAGAATAGATTCTTTCTTATGCTCTATATTTTTCGGTAGAATCGGCTTTCTTTCTTTTACCAATTTACCATTTTCATCTAATATTTCTACTCCAAAACATAATACATCTAATCCGCTTTTTGATGTAATAATATTATTAATATCAAAAAGAGCATTGGCATCTTCCCACATATCATCGCTATCAACAAACATCAAATAATTTCCTGTTGCTGAATTAATTCCCGTATTTCTCGCTTCTGATGCTCCGCCATTTTTTTTATGAATACACATAATTCTTGAATCACCTGACGCTAATTCATCGCAAAGTTGGCTGCTTCCGTCTGTTGAACCGTCATCCACAAGTATTACTTCAAAATTACTAAATGTCTGTTCCAAAATACTGTTGATACAACGAGGTAATTCTTTAACAGTATTATAAACAGGAATAATTATACTAAATTCCGGTATTAATTTATTCATAATTCCGCCTTCTCAAGAAGATATTTTTTATTCCAATAATGATACAGTGTAACTCCCGGAACATATGATATAAGAGTTAACAGTTTATTCTCATTTTCTTTTACTATCCTACCAAAGCCAATATGTGCAAACTTACTGTAACACACATATAGAATACCTTTTTTGATTCTTGTTTTAATCGGTAAGCGTTTATCCATATAAATTCGGGAATTAAATCGTCCGCCTTGCGGATTCATTATACGCATTTTTCTTCCTGCTTTTGTCAACCCGTCTTCCAGATAATCACACAAGTAAATAACCTTATTGATATATACTCCTTTAGACTCAAGTTCAATAAAAAGGAATGACGAACCTTCTCCTATAAAACGCTCTCCTTCAAAAACCGGAAAAGGATGTTTTATAAATAGAGACGCACGATAAGTATCGCAGCAATCTCTTCCGTTTTTTCCAATTCGCGGTTCATTCAAGGTATCTAATGGAATATCTTCATGCTCTACATAGCAAATGGGCTCAGTTTCTGAAAATCCTTTCAAAAATATAACTTGTCCCACATCTGTGCAAGTACTATATTTTTCCCATGCATTTAGAATCTGTTCCACTGCATCGGCTGTAAAACGATCATCACTGTCTAAAATCACAACATACTGACCTTTTATATACTCGTGAGATTTATTAAGAGCCGTATGCTTTCCACCATTGACCTTATAAACATAATCAATACACATATCAGGAGCATCATTTTGAAAGCCCGCTACAACTCCACTGGTATTATCCGTGCTGCCATCATCAACTATTAACCATTGAAAATCCTTACAAGTCTGATTTTTCAATGATTTCCAACACTCTGACAAGCATTTTGCTCTATTATATGTTGCAGTAATAATTGTTAACTTAGGCATAATAACACTACCTCACTATTTTTTTAACATTCTGCTGCTATTAGCTTTTCTCAATTTAGCTCTTAAATCATCCGGGATGACAGCACTTACGGAAAGTAATATTCTTTTTAGTTTTTGCTTTCCCGACATTCCGGCGCGGTATGTTTTTATTGCTTTCATCACATCTGTTTGTGATTTCAATACTTCCATCGCCTTATCATGCAATTCCCGCTGATGATAACCGCCCATATTCTGAGCTGACATCATTTCGGCAGCGTCACCTGCATTCAACTGATTCAATACTTGGATCTGCTCCAGTCTGAGGATGGCTTCTCTTCCACGCTCGGTACAAGCAAACACAGCAGAAACACCATCACTTCGATGTTGGAATCTCTTTCCCCAGTAATCACCCAGACGAATATCAGCCATAGATTTGTGCTGTCTCATACGGCATTTATAGCAACTGTCTCCCAACAGTACATTCTCAAAAAACACCTGCCAGAATAATGTTTTTTCTCTGGAACCGTAATATGTTCTTCCGTCTGCTTCTACTTTTAAGCAATAACTATGCCAATCATTCTTTTTATAACGAAACTGAACAGAGTCAAATTGAGAAGCTTTTAGTTTTTTGCCGATTATTTTACATTGCTCATCCCATAACTTATAGGATGGTACGCCATGACAAAAAATTTCTACAAGCAGGAACTGATCTCTTACCTTAAAGTTCTCACTGCTCTTTGCAAACCCGGCAATCTGGCAAGGCGTTCCAAAAACTACATATTGATTATCCTTGTTCTTTCTTGCATGATTAAGAGCTAGTCTGAATGCTTGCTCCGGATTGCTTTGCAAGTATTTTGACCCTGCAAAACCAGCTAATTGGTCTGCTTTATCTGCAATACGATGTTCAGCCTGATTAACCTTTGTGTTATATACTACACCAATTACCTGCTTTCCATCACATATAGCCTGATTAGCAAGTTCATTTGCAATACCGCCTGATGAACATCTTTTCACTGTTTTTTCATCTTTGCTCTGCAAAGCGTACAAAGGAACATCAAATAGGCTGACCCCTTGAATCTCTTCGTCATATCGTGTGCATACTTTTTTACAAAGTCCGCAATTTATACAATTATTTTTGTCCACTACCGCTGTAAAAAAACCAGCATCATTTAATTTTAAATTTACTGCTTCCTTTGGGCAAACAGCAGTACAGGCACCACAACCGGAGCAGTCAAATTCGGCTTTTTCAAAAATATTATTGCACATTAATATTCTCCAACGATGTTTTTAAATAATTCTCACTGTGTTCAATCAACTTATCCAATTTTTTGTCCACCATTTGATAGTCGATATTCTTTTGCAAAATCCTTTCAAGATTCTGCTCAGTGATATCAGTCAACCTTCTGTCTTCTAATCCTGTAGTTTTAAGAAGAGATTCCAGTTTGAAAGCATTAATGGATTCTCTTATAAACACTGCAACGTTACAATGATTTTTAATTGCAACAACACTTCCATGGAATGTATCAGTCACTACGCAGGATGCTTCACGAAAGTAGCTATACCACTCTTCAGCATTACAAACTATATTTTTATCGCACCATTTATGATATGTACCGACTGATACAGTCAGCAATTTATGTTTTTTTGCATATGACTTAATCTCACGAATTTCATTTGGATTGGTCATATTGCAATCATAAGCATAAACAAGCAGGTATTTTTTACGAATTGGCTTTACTTTAGTAAAAAACTTTTTTCCGCTATACAAAATAACAGGGTCACACACCATGGGAACCTTGCGACCTGTCATAGAATCTATCATCTGCTGAGTGTGCAAATCTCTTGCTGACAGTGCATACATATTTTGCAGACCCTTCTGCACTATTTCATAGCAGTTAAATTCCTTAAGCAATTCTTCTGTAGTTCTGCCAAAAGCAGGAGCGTAGGCGATTGCAGGTACATTCCCTAAGCCACAGCCATACATCATCTTATTACAGCCAACATCAATACTAAATACTTCATCGCTTCCGATTATAATTGCATCACAACCGCTATGATCATAAGGAGCAGTTTCAACATTCTGAAAGGCTTTCTTCAATGCCATAACCTTTCTCGTGTTAAAAACTGTAAGTCCAAAGCCTTTATCCAGCAAATAATTTTTTATGTAGTAACCTATAGCACCTACTGAAGCACTATTTTTACTGGCTTCTGATTTATTAAAATCAAAGTTTTTTTCATATGTCAGAATAATAACCTGATGTCCATGTTCTTCCAACCAATGTTTCATAGCATACATTTGTAGCTGTGCACCTTGATTATAAACGCTATAATGTGTTAAAATTCCTATCTTCATAGGCAATACCTCTAAAATTCCAAATCATATATACTTGCAAGTTCTTTCTTCACTGCATTTGTCGTATATGCCTGAGCCTTATCAAAACCCTTATTTCCCATATCCACAGAATTATCTTTTGACTTATAGATTTTATATATTTTTTGAGTCAAGGCATCAACATCACTCGGATTAACTAAATATCCAGTTCTTCCATTTTCAACTAATTCATTATGTCCACGATTTTCAGCCGCAATCACCGTTTTTTTGCAAAGCATTGCTTCAAGAATATTGAGCGGCATTCCTTCTCTGTGACTACAGGATACAATTAAATCAACAGCAGGTGTCAGCAAAAAAAGATCTGTACGATATCCAAGAAATTTAATCACTTCATCAAGTCCAAGCTCTGAAACTTGTGCTTTCAGTTTATGCTCCAAAGGACCATTGCCTGCAAGCAAAATTTTCAAATTTGAAATCTTACCTTTCAAATTTGCAGCTGCGGCAATCAAGGTTTTCTGGTCTTTATTTTCATTCAGCTCGCCTGTACATAAAATTGTAAATTCATCACCTTGCAACCCTTCTGCACGAAGACGCTGAACTTTTTCATTTTCACTGATTGTATGATAGCGTTCTGTACTTACGCCAACTCCGTGAATATGAGCAACATTGCATGGAAATTTCGCTTTTGCAAGCTTATAGTCTTCTTCGTTAACAGTAATCAGCTTATCACAAAATCTCGACATAATTTTTTCTATCGGATAAAACACAAGCCAATTCTTTCGTGAAGCACCATTATAAAAATGGAAACCATGTGCTGTATAAAAAACCTTTGTACCGTTCTTTCTTGACTTTTTTGCCGCCAATCTTGTTACAATACTACCCATTGGAGTATTGCAATGAATTATATCATAATGCTCATTTTCGATAATTTTTTTCAACTCTTTATAAGCCTTGATATTATCTGTGCTCTTTGGAGAACGCGAAAAAGGAAGATTGTAAACTTTATCAGCGAAATCCAGTTTTAATCCATTTTTTTCAGCCAAATTATCTTTCGCCGCCACATGTACTTCATATCCATAAGCGTGAAGCAATTCTACCAAAGGTCTATGAAATTGACAAATATGACTTTGAACAGTTGCAGTTAATAAAACTTTATTCAATATATATCCCCTAACTTGTGATACTTTCAAAAATATAATATCAACGGACAAATTATATTATAATGTCATCTTTTTGCCGCTTGCCAAAAGTGTTACGCCATTTACAGAATCTTCAAATTCACCACTACAAAATTTGCATTTACATTTTGGTTCATAATCATGAGGCTCTGTATATGTTGTCAATTTACCTTCAAAATTTCTCAAGACATACTTTCTGTGTCCTTGAGAAATAATATGATTAGGCATAATCGGTATTTTACCACCGCCACCAGGTGCATCTATAACAAATGTAGGAACTGAAAAACCTGTGGTATGTCCTTGTAATGCTTCGATTATCTCAATCCCCTTAGATACAGATGTTCTGAAATGAGACAAACCAAGAGAAAGATCGCACTGATAGATATAATAGGGGCGAACTCTTATTTTAACAAGCTTTCTTACAAGCTCTCTCATTACATGAATGCAATCGTTTACACCTGCCAAAAGCACGCTCTGATTACCTAACGGTATTCCGGCATCAGCCAACATAGCACAAGCTTTTTCGGATTCAGGAGTAATTTCGTTCGGATGGTTAAAATGCACATTAATCCAAAGTGGATGGTATTTTTTTAGCATATTGCACAACTCAGGAGTAATTCGCTGAGGCATAACCACCGGAGTTCTGGTTCCTATTCTAATAATCTCAACATGCTCAATTTCACGTAGATTTTTGAGAACATATTCAATTTTTTCGTCAGACATTGTCAATGGGTCGCCCCCGGAAATCAAAACATCTCTGACCTCCTTATGACTGCGAATATATTCTATGCTTTTATCTATTTGTTCCTTACTTAATGCAGTATCATTCTGCCCCGAAAATCGTCTTCGGGTACAGTGTCTGCAATACATAGAACATTGATTAGTTACTAAAAATAACACTCTGTCAGGATAACGATGGGTTAAACCCGTACACGGAGAATCTGTTTCTTCATGAAGGGGATCTCTCTGATCTTCCGGAGCAAAATAGGTTTCTTTGTTGTCAGGGACAGCCTGTTTTCTGACAGGATCGTCAGGATTATCAGGATCTATCAACGAAAGATAATATGGTGTAATTGCCATTCTATACTTGCAAAGGCACTTATCTATATTATTTTTTTCATCATCCGTCAAATTAAAATAATTTGACAGCTGTTCGGCATCCGTTATTCTGTTTTTAAATTGCCAATGCCAATCATTCCAGTTTTCGTCGGAAACCTCTGAAAAAAAACGTCTACTCATTTTTACCTCCAAATCATCAGGTTGATATAATTCCTTTATCAATTAAATTAATCATATCTGATGTTATAATACAGATTTATAATGTTCTCATAGTCCACTTAAAATATATCCAAAAAACAGGGGCCATACCTTTAATAAACGCATAAGGAAAGGCTTTTCTTATTGCAACATCAAGATGCATTGATCGACTTGCTTTAAACAAAATACAATCTCCTCTTTTGTGAACATTCTTTATCTTTTTCACCAAATCCGCCATATTGTTCTCGTGATAGCAAACCAAATCTCTGGTAAGTGAATCGTGGATTTTTTGAGATTTTTCACCATAAGTTATAAGCACATCGATATTTGAATTCGAAATACTTTCAGCTATATTGCGATATATATCATCTTCAAAACCATCTATCTCTCCAATATCTCCCAATACTGCAATTTTTCTTCCTTTTCCTAAACATTTCATATCATCTATTACCTTTATTGATAAGGCTATAGATTTTGCACTTGCATTATAACAATCGGCGTATATCTTTGTACCAAAAGAACTATATGTATTCTGTCTGAATCCAAGAGGTTTGTATTTTAATAAGCCTCTAACTATCTTGTTTGAAGGAATCCCCTGTATTCTACCGCATACATAAGCCATTTGCGCATTGTAAATATTATGAACTCCACTTATCGGAAGTGTGATATTAACACATTCATCCAAATAGTGCAAATCAAAACTTAAACTGTTAGCATTGGACTTAATATTATCAGCAAAGCAGTCGGCGGTTTTATCCTTTATAGATACTTTTATAACCTTTTGACTAAATTGTACCTTTGATGAATTTGGATCGTCTCCATTAATAATAACAATTCCATTTTTATCCATACCCGCAGTAATATCACATATTGCACGCATGATGTTTTCTTCACTACCCAATTCACCTATATGGGATTTATCCATATTTGTAATGCAGGCAATCTGAGGTTTCAAAACTTCCGAAGCATTCTTGGCATTAAAAGGATCGCTCTCATTAACTTCCTGCACAAAAAGCTCAGCTTTTTTATCAAAACGCTGAATTTCAAATCCAACATATTCAAAAGTGTTTCCGTTTGTAACATTACAGAAGGTATTGTATTGAGAAGAATAAACACAATTAATATAATTCTTTGTAGTTGTTTTTCCGCAAGAACCTGTGATTACAGTTGTAGGAATCCGTATTTTGTCATACATAGGCTGTAAAATACGGTTTAGTGACTTAAGAACATCGTCCACAATAATACATGGATAATCGCCTATCTGATGACTGCACAGTAACGCGCGTGCACCATTTTTCATTGCATTATGAGCGACAGTATCTTCATCCCTCTCATAATGGACAAATAAGCAATCCTTAATAAAAACTCCCTCGAAACAACAAATCATAGGAAACTTTTTATCCAAATCCACTCTATTAGGATAACCGATATGCAATATATCACATATTTGTCTAATCGACAAAAGCTCATCCTTGTGCGTTTTCATTATTCTTTTTGCTTTTTTATTTCTTGCAAACCCCAATAAATCCATTTTTTATCATCCTTATACAAATAGTCAATATAAATTACTCAGGTTTTATTGAACAAAGTAGCATAATAGTAATACAAAGTTTCTGCCATCATTCTCTTATTTCCAAAATACGAATCCTTTACAGATATTGTAATATCTGCTATTTGAGGATTACCTCTTCGCATTAAGCGCATATGAGGTATATCAGCTTTTCTTTCACTTTCCGGGAATTGTAAAAACATTTCGAGGAGTTTTCTATTGTTGTATGGTATAGTTATTTCATGAAAATATTCCTGAGATGCAAAAGAAGTTGATGCCCAAGCTCCCATTCTAATCTCCCAGTAACTCAAATCATGCATAGTATAGCCCATTATATCATCAACAAGCCCTGTTTCTCGCATAAAGCTTTCATATGACTTATCGGCATAATGCATTTCCCAAGGTTCAAAGAAGTATCTTGCTTGTCCTATTGTAAAATGTCTCGGAGTAAGTTTTCTCGGCATATTGACTTTATAATACTTTCGATTAGTATAGGCTCTACCAATTTCAGACACATCAGATTTTATTTCAACATCAATGTCATTTTCTCTCTCCATACAAATATATTTACGCTTTTCGTTAGGATGCAACTTACATAAGTAAGAAGTATTGTGCTCAAGGATTTTTTGCAAAAAATCATAGTCCTTTATCTGGTTTTCGTCATCAGGTATTTTGTATAAGTGGTGTTCAATACCAGTCTTACTACATATCTCGGCAGCTGCATCTGCATCAATTTTTTCCGATTCTTTAGAAATAAAACTATAACAAAAAAAGTCACCATACCAAGGCTTTGCATTTGCAAAAGTAGTCTTACTATCAACGCCTCCGGTTAATGAAATGCCAACTCTCGACCATTTTTTTATAGTCAATTCAATATTTGAAGAAAATAGTCTATGCATTTCTTCTATTTTGTTTGTTTTTTCATCATCATTTTTAAGAATTTCTAATTCATTTCTCGGAAATATTCTTTCTATTCTAAAAACCTTATTCTCGTATCTAACAACTGTATTCGGTCCAAGTCTCTTTAATTCTTTATACGGAGATTTATTTCCCGGTAAAAATCCGCTGCCACGATAATATCCCTTACAACTTACAAGTCTTTCTATATCCTCGTCTACCTCTAATCCAAAGACATCTCCTGCAAGCTGTGGTACTGATGTTATCACAAGTGCATCATTAACATTGCCAAAATACAACATTTTTTGTCCGGCACAATCTTGAACAGCCAATATTCGGTCATTAACAACTATAAATAATGCAAAAACGCCGGTCAATTCATCTAACTTATCTAAGAAAACGCTATAATTATTAATGTAACTTTTAACTAATGTATTCAAAATATTATTTTCATCAGTTTCACCTGTAAATGGATTATAAGCATGACCTACCATTATAATGTGAATATTGTCTACAGATTTATTAAACACTCCAACCAACGGATGAGTAATCATTTTATATTTACCGACGCTACATATATTCCACTTTCCATAAAAAGGATAGCTGTCTAAGCAATCAATTTGAGAATCCGTAAACAAATAAGCTCTGCAAAATAATCTTTCTCTATATTTGTCTTCTGAATCTAATCTATTTTTTATCTCGTCAAAATAATTCTTCAAAAAAATTCACACATCCTGTTCAATATATAATGCTTACTGAATAAACTGCAAGTAGCCATTGATGTTTTATAAAAATATCGACAGGCGGTATTCTTACACAAAATCTAATAATTCCGATTCAGTTAGCGATTTGATAAGCTTTTTTACAAAGATTTTTCGCTTGTATACTCAAAATCCTACACCTAAACAATTCAAAAATTTTTATTCTATATGTTGATTTCTAAATTTTCGAATTGTTCGGCAGAGATTATATTACTATCACTCTCAAGACAAAAAATTAAAAATCAATGATTGTAATCTTTTTGAATTATTATCCCCCACGAAGCTGTTGTGCGGAGTGACAATAACATTGTCAAAAGTCCAGAGCGCATTTTCTTCACTTAGTGGTTCTTCTTCAAACACATCAAGCACAGCACCGCTGAGTTTATTATTTTCAAGTGCTTCAACAAGAGCATTCGTGTCGACTACAGCACCCCTTGCAATATTAACAAGCACCGAATTATTTTTCATTTTGTCTAATTTATCTTTATCTATAATATGAAATGTCTGCTCGGTAAGCGGTAATGTAAGAACAACAACATCGGAATTTGACAGCACATCTTCAATATCATCAAGATGAACCATATAATCGTAGTTGTTGTCATCCTGTCTTACGAGAATATCCACTCCGACTACCCTGCATCCAAAAGCTTTAAATCTCTTAGCACATTCAGTTCCGACGCTTCCGCAGCCGACTATACATACTGTTTTACCAAATAACTCCGACAAGTTTCTTTCTTTATTCCATAAGCACTTCTTCTGATTATCCGCAAACACATTCATATGTTTGTATATCTGCAACACTCCTGCAAAAGCAAATTCTGCCATAGGAATACTATAAACACCTCGTGCATTATAGATTTCAATATTATGTTCTTTTACATATTCCATAGGTACACGGTCAAATCCCGCACTTGTCAACTGGATATATCTTAAATTAGTAAACTTTTCAATAGGATGATGGAGAAATAATCCATTACAAATAATTCCTTCAACCCAATCATAATCACACGGTAGCTCATTTTTTTCAAATTGAAGAAAAGAAACTGCATGACCCATCTGCTCAATTTTCTCAATATGCTTTTTTGCCTCTTGCCATGCACCTGTAATCAGCAAATTCATGCTTATATCTCCTCATTATTTTTTATGCTGCCGCATATCATTCGCACTTTTTCAGCCACAATACGTTCATTATCAGTGAAAAATGAACTGTATTTCTGACATTCCTGTTCAAAATTTCTTATTTCACGAACACCGTTTTTAAAAATCAAATTAATCTCTTCCAAATCTTTAATCTTGCTTACATTGCAAAAGCTTCTGGAAAGAATAGCACAAGTTGACTGCATTCGATAATGTTCCTTGATTATACATTCGGAAATCAGCATACCTTTTCCGAGTGATGCAATACCACCAAATCCATACGGTATTCCGCTTAACTTAAATTTCAGACATAGTTTTTCTACTGTTCCATCAGTAAGAAGTTCAAACATAAATTTCTTGCCATATCCTAAACTCAAATCATTTAAACCGATAAATATTTCATCAATGCCCTTGATTTTCAGTATCTCATCCATAACTTCAACAGATTCGGGAGTTTCAACCAAAGGCATCGTTTTTGCTCTTCCGCCTACCAGTTCCACAAAGGTTTTAACCTCATCAACAGTTTTGAAGAACGGCAACATAAGAATGTCTGCTCCCGCTTCTATGGCAGCATCAATTTCATCTTTTGAAGAACAGTATTCATCTGTTGCTTCATGAATAGGATTTAATCGAACCAATATTTCAGCTGAGCTGACAACACTCTTGATTGTCTTAATATCCTGAATCGTATGGTGAGATTGAACTGTATCCATACCGCCCTGACGCTGTGATTTTCCGATATATTCCATATCGACAAAAATACGATCTACACCGGCCGCTTCCGCAATACGAGCCACATCAGGACTGTTTGTTATGTACATAAATTTTAAACCCATTATTTTTCCTCATTCCACTAAGAAACGATTATGCAACTCAAGTTACTTCTTTTACCGTTTCTTCAACATTCTCATTATCCGCATTACTGAGAACTTTAAATATTGTCATAAAAAAGATTTTAATATCCAATAAAAAGGATACATTATCTACATACCAAACATTCAGTACAATTCTCTTATGCCACTCAACATCTTTTCGACCATGCACCTGCGCCCATCCTGAAATGCCGGGACGAACATTGAACATTTTCTTCTGTTCATCAGTATACTCTTCATAAGGCCACGGATGATAAGTAAGCGGAGGACGAGGGCCAATCAAAGCCATATCGCCTCTCAAAACATTTATGCACTGAGGTAATTCATCAAGACTTGTTGCACGAATTATGCGTCCTACTCGGGTAACACGCGTATCATTTTTTCCTGAGTAAACTCCTGAACCGGTGTGCTCAGCCCCTTGACACATACTTCTGAATTTCAATATTTTAAATACTTTACCATTTTTTCCGATTCGTTCTTGTTTAAAAAACACAGGTCCCGGAGAATCAATTTTAATAAGTAACGCTATAAGCAACATTGGTACTGCACCAAGAATCAAAAATAAGAACGATATTACACAGTCAATAGCTCTTTTAACTCCATTTTTATACATTTGCTCTCTCCCCACACAGATGTTTTCTATACTATATATGATACCCTCACCATAAAATAGGCATACCGTCATTATTCTTTTCAGCACTGATTATGTTGGTGTCTGTTTACATTTTAGAATAAACTTTACATTACTGTTCCGAAGAAAAATAACAGGCTTTTTTCATTGGTTAACTAATATAATTATAGCATAATTATATTGCAAATAAGACAACATACTATTCACAAAATCTGTCCTAATCTGCATCTCTACATACTAACCCATATTATTAATAAATTTTACAACATTTTTTCATTTTAGTCAATATAATATTCTTACAAGAACAATCATTACCAGTATTTTGGTATTTTTTAATTAAAAAAAGCGTTTTTGAGTATTTTCTTTGCTAATATTAGAAAAAACTGAGAACCTAAAAATAACCGATATTTCTATAAAATTCAGTAGTTTCAATAGATAACTTATCTCTCAAGGATTATGTCAGATTTTTTCTTACGAACATCAAGAAATTATATGTAATAATATCGTAATTAACTACCAAACAGTAGACATAAAAAACTTCTAAACACAAAATCCGATTAATCTTCATTTAGAAAATCAATCGGATTTTTCATGTTTTATACTTTATTTACCAAAATTTGGCAAAAAATTATATCTTTGAATTTTTAAGATGTTTTCTTACTGTTGATTTGGAACAATTTGGCAGATAACGTGCAAACAAGTTGCGCCAACAGCCATCAGGCGTAATTTATTAAGTAGTTACTTAATTATTATCATTTTACAAATTCGCCTATAAAATCATTAAGAGCCTTTTCATAAGCCGCCGTGTCAACATAATAACATTCAGCATGACTTGCTCCCTTTATAATCAGCTTTTTCTTAGGTGACACACAGTTTTCGTAGATTTCATCACACATGCTACACGGTACAAAGTTGTCACTGTCACCGTGAATCAGCAGAATAGGCACCTCGGCTTTTCTGACTTCTTTTGCAGAATTACATTCATCCATTCCGTAGCCTGCTCTTTTTTTGTTTACAAAATCCGCAACCTGAATAACAGGAAATGCAGGCAGATGATACATCGAGTGCAATACATGTGTAAATACATATTTGGGCGATGTAAAGGCACAGTCAGAAATTATGCCTTTTACCTGCTTTGGCAGCTTGAGTGCGCTTGTCATAAGCACAGTAGCTCCACCCATTGATGTTCCGTGTAGAAGAATCTGCACATCTTCTCCGCACCTATCAATAATAAAATCAATCCATCCAAGTGCATCAAACCTATCAAGGCAACCAAAGCCTATGTACTCTCCCTCGCTTTGCCCATGCGCTCTTTCATCAACCAACAGCATACTGTAGCCGTTTTTCAGGTAATAATGCGACAAAGCAATGTAATCCTTCATACCCTCACTTGTGTAGCCATGAAAACAGATTACAATCTTTTTTTCATCTCCGTTTGGGAAATATGTGGCATGAAGTTTAAGCCCGTCCTTTGATTTTATAAAAACTTCATCATGGGGTTGTGCAAGCATATACTCTTTTCTTTCTTCTATGAAAGGAATATGCCTGCTCCAGTCAGTTCCCGACATTTTTATTGTGCGTTCTTTTTTCGCCTTATTACGCTTCATTGTACGGCGGTAAAAGTAGACACACTCTATTGCTGTAGCTGCCGCTGCGACCGCAACAAAAGCCGCAACACCTATAATTAAACCGTTCATATATCCTTTTTCGAAAAATCCGAATAATATCATTACTTTCTTTTGCTGTCTACAATTTCCTTGAACCTCAAAGCTTTTTCAATACTGCCCTCTACCTTAAGCTTTCTAAGAGTAAAGGCAAGCACAGGGTCGAGCTTTCCATCGGCAATTTTAAACAAAACATCAGCACTGCAAATAAATATTGCATCTCTGTCATAGTATTCGTACGGTTCAATCGCAAGTTTTCCGTCCTTTACCTCAACATAGAAAATACCTTCGCCTTCACCTGTGATGTTGAACTGAAAAGCAAGATGTTCCTTAATATTGCTTACACCAGCATCCCTAAACCTTCCTTTGATTTCTGAAAACATTTCTGCATAAGTCATTATAATACCTCCATTTTTTCAATTTTAAGTTGATGAAATTATACTTACAAAATAACATTTTACAGGTCATTAGTCAATATCTGACTTAAATTTTGTCAAAGCATTTATTTCCTTTTTTAAATAGATTTATGATAGACCAATAGACATATTTTTAGATTCTCATAATTTACTATCTCTTGCTTCTTTATTTCATTTTGTCTTTTCCAAAACATTGACATAGAATCTATAAACAAAAATACAGGCTTCCATAATAGGAAGCCTGTAAAAAGTTCGTTATTAATTATTTAGATTTTACAAACTTAACTGTTGCAACGCCGCAAGCTGCTACTGCAAAAAGAATGATAGCATACAAAGGAGCATCATTTCTACCTGTCTTAGGTGATGAAGGACTTGTATCCTTCTGAACAGCAACAGTTGTTCCTGCCTGTGTTGGTTCAGTTCCATCAATCTTAACAAAATAAGGTGTAGCAACAATGTCGCTTGTGATGATAATATTAAGTGTAGCATCATTGAGCGAACCATCAGTTGTATATGAGCCATTAATTACCCAATGATCAAATTTGTAGCCAGGTTCAGCAGTTGCAGTAAGACTAACACCCTGCTCACCCTTTTCATTAATATCGCTGGTGAACTCATAACTACCTTTACCGCCGGTTGTTTGCTCAACAGTAACCTTATATCTCAAATCACCTTCAGGGCTCTTAATATCATCAGTTGCTGCAAAAGCAGGAATTGCTGCAAACATAACCAACATTAAAGCCATAATGCAAGAAACAAACTTTTTCATAACTATTAACCTCCTAAAATAGTATAACTAATATTACAATTTAATACAAACCTATTATACTACACGATATCACATTTGTAAATACTTTTTTATATATTATTTGTTTAATTTTTTGTTATTTTTAGTGCTTATATTATTTATATTTTACATTTATTTCCATGCAAGAAAAAAGCACAACAAATTACTATTGCATATAACCTATTAAAATAGTATAATATGAGTTAAAGAATATGTCAAACAAAACCGAAAGGACGAATATTATGAATATAACAGAAATGCAGAAAAAAATCATTGAGCTGAAAAAAGAAAAAGATGTTTGCATACTTGCTCACAGCTATCAGGCACATGAAATTCTTGAAATTGCCGATTTTACCGGCGACAGCTATAAGCTTAGTGTTGACGCAAGCAAAGTCACAAATAAAAATATTCTTATGTGCGGTGTTCGCTTTATGGCTGAAACCTGCAAAATTCTTTCTCCGGACAAGACTGTTTATCTTGCACAGCCAATAGCGGGATGTCAAATGGCTGATCAGATGGATAAACAGCTGATTTCACAAGTAAAAGAAAAATTCCCTAACCACACTATTGTTGCATACATAAACACAACTGCTGATCTTAAGACAATCTGCGATGTCTGTGTAACAAGCTCTTCTGCCGTAAAAATTGTTAATAATATTGAAAATAAGGATATTCTTTTCATTCCAGACTGCAACCTCGGCGACTATGTTGCAAAGCAATGTCCTGACAAAAATATCAAGCTTTTAAACGGCGGATGTCCGATTCACGCCTGCGTAAACACATATGATGTTGAAAAGGCAAAGTCACTTCATCCAAATGCCGAAATATTGGTTCATCCGGAATGTACTCCACAGGTTGTTGAAATGGCTGATTATGTCGGCTCAACCTCCGGTATTATGGAATACGCAAAAAAATCAGACAAAAAGGAATTTATTATCGGTACAGAAATCAGCATTGCAGAGCATTTGCAGTTTGACTGTCCCGACAAAAGATTCTATCCTCTCACACTCAAACTCTTATGCCCTAATATGAAGGCAACAACACTTGTTGATGTGTATGACTGCCTGAATGGTATCGGCGGTGAGGAAATTGTACTTGATGAAGATACAATTAAAGATGCTAAAAAATGCATTGATGAAATGATTAGACTTGGATAATGATTGCTAAGAGGACAAAATGACTAAAAAAGCATTAATTGCAATGAGCGGCGGTGTTGACAGCTCCGTAGCCGCATATCTTACAAAACAAATGGGATATGACTCGACAGGTATAACTCTTAAGCTGTTTGACAATGAGGATATCGGAGAAAAAAAGGAGAAGTCCTGCTGCTCGCTTGACGACATAGATGACGCACGCAATGTGTGCTACAAAATCGGCATTCCTTATTATGTTTACAACTTTAAGGACAGCTTTAAAGAAAATGTAATAGACAGATTTATAAATGCCTACGAAAACGGTACTACACCTAATCCCTGCATTGACTGTAACAGATTTATTAAATTTGAAAAACTGCTTCGCCGAGCAGAGGAACTTGATTTTGACAAGGTTGTAACAGGTCACTACTCAATTATTGAATATGATAAGGGTGCTGACAGATATTTTTTAAAAAAGTCTGTTGACCTTTCAAAAGACCAAAGCTATGTGCTGTATTCACTCACCCAGAAGCAACTGTCTAAAACACTTTTGCCTCTTGGAAACCTTACAAAGTCATATGTAAGAGAGATTGCAGAGAGTCTGAATTTGATTAATGCACGCAAGCACGACAGTCAGGATATTTGCTTTGTACCTGACGGTGACTACGCAAAATTCATTGAGCAATACACAGGTAAATCCTATCCAAACGGTGAATTTGTAGATGAAAACGGTACGGTACTCGGCGAGCATAAAGGCATAATTCGTTATACTGTTGGTCAGCGTAAGGGACTGGGACTTGCATTACCTTGCCCTATGTATGTCAAGGAAAAGAATCTTAAAGAAAATAAGGTTATTCTTTGTGAAAATCACAGACTTTTCTCAAAGGAACTGTATGCTACCGACATCAACCTGATAACCTGCGACAGAATTGAAAAACCGATAAAAGTTAAAGCAAGAGTTCGATATAATCAATCCGAACAGCCGGCAACGGTTGAACAGATTGACAACAACACCCTGCACATTATATTTGATGAACCGCAAAGAGCAATTTCAAAAGGACAGGCTGTTGTACTGTATGATGGTGAATATGTTGTTGGCGGAGGCACAATTATTTGATTTTGATTAAAAATCAATAGGTTCAATACATATTAACACAAAATTGAGGTCAAAATGGAAACGCAATTTCAAAGAGACGAAATAATAAAGTTTATTACGGATTTCTATGGTGATAATCCTGAATACTTATGGGCAAAAACGCCAGACTATGCTGTATTTCGTCACCAAACAAATCAAAAGTGGTATGCCATTATTATGACTATTCCATACGATAAGCTTGGCGTGAAAAAGGAAGAAATGGTTGATATAATCAATGTAAAATGTGACCATATTATGATGGGCTCCCTGCTTCAAGAAAATGGATTTTATCCTGCTTATCATATGAGCAAAACGCATTGGATTACCATTGCACTGGACGGAAGTGTTAATACCCAGAAAATTAAGACCTTGATTGACATAAGCTATGAACTGACTGATGTAAAAATAAAAAAACATCCGTTGAGCTGAAACTATCCGAGCACATGGGGTTTTATAAACCCTATGCGCTCGACTTTTATGTACAAACAATTCCTATAATTAAAAAAGCGAGGACGAAATCCTCGCTTTTTTATTTTTTATTTTAAAAAAACCCAATACTTCTAATATTATTCATAGTTTGAATTTTCAGATGTAGCTTCGTTAGGTACACTCACCAAATCTTCAAAAACGAAAGACGCAAATTTTATTCTTTGAGCGTCAAGATCACTGCATTTGATTGTAGAGGTAATTTCACCGTTGATTTCTGTTCTATCATCATAGTACCAAAGACCATCTTCAGGTGCATAATACTGTTCAACACTATATGAAAGATATGTGAGTGAGTGTGAAACAAGGGCAGTGATTTCGTCTTTTTTTAGATTAGTAGTAATGAGCGGACCTACTGCACTTACAATAGAAATAATCTGTGTAAGATCAGCTGATTTCATACTCTTAAACACAGTTTCCAGAAGCTTTCTTTGGCGTGATGTTCTGTCCCAATCGTCGCCGTCAATACCGATTTCATTACCGTCCTCACCTTTTCGCAAACCTCGGTTACGAGCATACCAAAGCGCTTCCTGGCCATCAAGATGGACAACACCGGGGGCATCTGTTATTGTAGTATATTCAGTAACTTGTTTATTTTTATACATCTGATAGTTGATATAGTCAATTTCATCCTGAGTAACTTCAATATCAATACCACCAAGGGTGTCAACTATCTTCTTAAAACTTTCAAAATCAACAACAGCATATCGGTCAATCTTAATGCCGTAATTAGCTTCAATAGTCTGAATAGCAAGCTTTGCACCGCCAAGAGTATATGAAGCATTCAGTTTGTTGTAGCCGTGACCCGGAATATATAAATAAGTATCACGCTGAAATGATGTAAGTTTTAATTTTTTATGGCGATTATCGATAGACATCATAATCATTGTATCCGAAAGGCCGAATCCGGTTGAAGAAGTCTTTTTTGAATTATCTTCGCCAAAAAGCATAACATTCAAGATTTTTGAATCTTGCAAAAGTTCGCCGTCACCTAAAGATAGATTCGTTCCATCACCTTCAAGTGCTTCTATTGAAGAAAGACTCGTACCATCATTCTTGTTATCATCATCAATTGATTGAAAGTTCATTGAGTTCAGTACAGAATAATAATAAATCATTCCGCTGCCACATAAAAGGAAAACAACAGAAAGCACAATGCTAATTACCCTTTTTGCTCTTCCCTTTTTGCTATAAAGTTTCATAACCTGTTTATTGGAGCTTATATCCACAAAACTGCCGCCATTACCTTTGCCTGCATTATGAGTTGACATATTTTCCTCCCGATTGATGACTAATACTTTAAAAATAATTCTAATTTAGATTTAACTTTATATTTAATTAATTATAACACAATATATTGTACTTTTATTCTAATTTAGAAATATATTGTATATTTATCAGAAAACATGGTGAAAAATCCAATAAAAACATGACTTTATCACTCTTGTTCATCAAGTGTCAGGCAGAAAGCAGGTAAAAATTCGTCTTCAAAAAATTTTACTTCGGGCATATCCATACTGTGAATTGAATCCAAAATCGTATCTTTTGCTTTTCTGAATTCATCATTTCCCATTCTTAGCTCCTCAATGCATTTAATAAGAGCCGAAAGCTTATCTGCCGCCTTAACAAATGGTCTGAGCTCATCATCGCCGTCACCGTTCATCTTTATTATGCCATCAAATTCCTCTTTAAAATCATCGGGAAGCATTTTCACAAGCTGATTTGCGGCATTTTCCTCAATCTCACGATAAGCATGCTTAATCTCAGAATTAAAATATTTTATTGGTGTCGGCATATCTCCTGTGATAATCTCAGTTGTATCGTGAAAAACAGCTAAGATTGCTGCACGCTCAGGGTTGAGATTGCCTCCAAAACGCTTGTTATGAATAAGAACAAGGCAATGTGCAAGCATTGCAACCTGCAAACTGTGTTCGCTGATATTCTCGCTTCTTGTATTGTTCATAAGTCCCCAGCGATTGATATACTTCATCCTGGAAAGCATTGCATAAAAGCTTGATGATTTCATAATTATTTATCTCCTATTTTTTTACAATAATTAGTGCAAAATTAACATAAATATGTTATACTATAAAAGTATATATAAAATTTTATATTTTATATATGTCGTATGTTATTTATTATACTTTTTTTGACAGAAAAGTAAAGAATTATAATTACCAACTTTTTTATATTTGGAGCAATTATGGGAAAGCGTCTTTCTAAATTTCACACAAAAAAGCATTGCTACGGATTGTTTACATTTTTGACGGCACTATTGATGGCAACCATACTGTTTGTGCCTTTTATGGTGTTTAACGGCGGTATATTATATTATTACGGTGACTTTAATGTACAGGAAATTCCGTTTTATCAGCTTGTGCATGATGCTGTAAGAAGCGGAAATTTAGGCTGGAGTCACATTACAGACCTTGGCTCTGATACCATTTCAAGCTACAGCTTTTATCTGCTTGGCAGCCCGTTCTTTTGGTCAACTATCCCGTTTTCAAGCGAAGTCGTGCCATATCTTATCGGGCCTTTGCTTATCATCAAATTTGCCTGTGCCGCTCTTGCCGCATATATTTATCTTAAGAGATATGTAAAAAACGGAACTATTGCAATGGTTGGCGGTTTGATGTATGCATTCTCGGGATTCTCAATCTATAATGTGTTTTTCTTCCATTTTCATGAACCGTTGATTGTTTTTCCGCTGTTGTTGGCAGCTTTGGACGCTTTTTTGTATGATAAAAAGCGTATTGTATTTGCACTTGCTGTTTTTACTGCTTGTATTGTGAATTACTATTTTTTTGCTGGACAAGTAATCTTTGTGCTGATGTACTACCTGATGCTGACACTGACAAAGACATACAAATTTAAGTTTACTGAATTTTTGATTTTAGCCGTTGAGGTTTTAATAGGATTTGCAGCTACGGCATTTTTAATTCTTCCATCAGTTCTGGGACTTATGGGAAACCCAAGGCTCGACACGCTTCCTGAGGGTTGGAACTCTCTTGTGTATAGCAGACCTGAAAAATATTTTCTGATTATTTTAAGTTTCTTCTTTCCTGCCGATACTCCTGCATTCCCTGTTTTTACTCCCGACTCTAACTGTAAATGGGCATCTGTTGCAGGATGGATACCCCTTGCAGGAATGACAGGTGCTATCGGATATATGCAATTAAAAAAGCGTAGCTGGCTGAAAAAGCTGATTACACTGCTTATACTGTTTGCACTTATTCCCGTGTTAAACAGTATGTTTCAGCTGTTTAACAGTTCGATATATTACGCAAGATGGTTTTATATGATTGTGCTGATGCTCGTTCTTGCCACAGTGAAGTCACTCGAAAATGAGGAAACTGATTGGAACAGAGCAATAAGATGGTCAGTCGGAATTACAGCTGGCATTGCTGTTTTGATTGGACTTATGCCGAATAATACTGATGACACCGAAAATGGCGAATATATTTTAGGTGTGCAGGCAAGCTTTGATAGATTTTGGCTTTATGTACTGCTTGCAATGATGAGCCTGCTTGCATTTGTGCTGATTTATAAAAAGTTTTGCGTTAATAAAAAAAGATTTGCGGCAATGCTTCTTCTCGGCACATGTCTGACAGCCATGGTATCATCATTCTTTGTAATTGCTGAGGGATTTATCTCAAGCAACACTTCAAAAACAATTAACGAGAACATAATAAACAAGCGTGGCGGAATTACGATTGATGACATTGATGAGGTAAGAAGTGATTTTTACGAGTGTGTAGATAACACTGCAATGTTCTGGCAGATTCAAAGCATTAACTGCTTTCAAAGCTCGGTTTCACCCTCAATTATGAAATTCTATGAGGAAATGGAAATCGGAAGAGATGTTGCGTCCCGCCCTAATACAGATGCCTATGCACTGCGTTCGCTTTTAAGCTGTAAGTATTTGTTCGACTATGTGGAAGACAACAGTACTGACGGAAGTTATTATTCATTCATCGATAAAGATGGCGAGACAAAAATGCCGTACTGGCAATATATAGATAATAATAACAATTTTAAAATTTATGAAAACCTTTGCTACATTCCGATGGGTTTTACCTATGATGAATTTGTTACAAAGGATGAATTTAATAAAATTGATAAATATTACAAGCCACAGGCTATGCTTCATGCAATGGTACTTACAAGGGATCAGATGATAAAATATAACGACATCACAAAATATTCCCAGGGCGACTATGATTTGCTGTACTTCGGCGATTCTTCAAACTTTGTAAGCAAAACAAATGAATATGTTTACAGCTATGAAGAATATAAAAAAGCCTGTAAAGAAAGAAAGAAAACAAGTTGCTCTTCATTTGGGTATACCGACAATGGCTTTAAAGCTGAATATAAAAATAATGGTGAAAAAAATCTGATGTTCTTCAGCGTGCCGTATAGCGAAGGTTTTAAGGCTACTGTAAACGGCAAATCTGTTGATATTGAAGAAGCAAACTATGGTTTTATGGCAATAGAAATCCCTGCGCACACTGATTGCAGTATTGAGTTCACTTACCAAACACCGGGTCTTAAGCAGGGATGTATGATAAGCATTGGTGCACTCTGTGCTTTGGCAGTTTACCCTTGCATTCTATTGACTTGTCATATAGTAAAGAAAAGAAAACAAAAACACACTAATATTATATAGGAGCAAAATGATGCTGTTTGGAGATAAAATTTTAAAATATAAAAATGAAATTATAAGTGATTTACAAACTCTTTTGAGCATTGAATCTGTATCAGGCTCAATGCCACAGGAATGTGACAAAGCTCTTAACTTTGTGATGAACAAAGCTAAGGAATTCGGACTCTCATCAGAAAGAGTTACAGATAAGAGCGGTCACATTACACTTGGTGATAAAGGAAAGCTGTGCGGAGTGCTTTCACACCTTGATGTTGTACCGTCAGGTAACGGATGGAGCGTTGAACCCTTTGCCTTAACTCAAAAAAATGGCAGGTTGTACGGCAGAGGAATTGCTGATGACAAGGGCGCTGCATTGATTAGTCTGTACTGCTTGCGTGCATTAAAGGATAATGGCGTTGAAGGTAAAAATACTCTGCGTACAATATATGGCATCAGCGAAGAAGTAGGAATGGATGATATGGACGGATATTTTGAAAACATGCCTATACCTGAAATGGCATTCACTCCTGACAGCGACTATGGAATCTGCTTTGCTGAGAAGGGAATCTTACAGCTTGAGGTCAGTTCGAAAACGAATGACTCAAAGCTTATAAATCAATTTGCTTCGGGCAGAGCTGTTAATGCTGTTCCCGACAGTGCCTGTGCCATTATTGATACTTCAATCTATGACGAACAAACCCTTATAAAGCTTGCCGATGAAAGTGACGGAAATTTTGAATTTAGGAATACGATTGACGGCTTGATGATTAAAAGCCTTGGCAAAGCTGCACATGCCTGTGAAGCTGAAAAAGGTTACAATGCCGCTGCCGCACTTGTTGACATAATCGCCGATACATTTGATAAGAATGAAATTGGGTCATTGTGCAATTTTATTGATTATGCAATTAACAAGGAAACTAACGGTCGCTCTCTCGGACTTAAAATGAGCGACTATGTGTCGGGGGCATTGAGCGTAAACCTTGCGTCCCTCAATATTGATGACGAATATGCAAAAGCGCAATTTGACATCAGATACCCTGTTACGGTAAGCGGAGAAGATGTGCTTGCTCAATTTGAGAAGGTGGCAAAAAGAAGTGACCTTGAAATAAAGGTAATTAATCACGAAAAACCGTTGTATGTTGAAAAAGAATCAAAGCTAATCAGTATTTTAAGCGAAGCATATGAGTCTGTTACCGGTGAAAAGGCAGAGCTTTACTCAACAGGCGGAGGTACATATGCAAGAAAACTCAATAATAATGGTGTTGCATTTGGACCGAACTTTAAGGGTGATGATATTCGTATGCATAACTCAGATGAGAGTGTTGATGAAAACAACTTCTTTTTACACGCACAAATTTGTCTTGAAGCAATGTACAGACTTTTTACCTGTGAATGATACAAGCAAGATTTGCTAATAATAACGATTAGAAAAGGATTTGAAGAAATGAGTACCGAAAAGACTATTAAACAGCAGACAAAAAAACTACTTTTAGGTAACTGGAGCAGTATTATTGCCTCTGTTATACTTGCGTGCGTTGTATTTATTGCTGTGGACACAATAGGTACACTTACAGCATTTTTGCTTGGTGTGTATAATGGCTCAGGTGAGCTTGTGAGTTCATCAAACAAACAAAGTCTGCTTAATTTTATATACATCGGCGAATTTCTTGTTTTTATTTTTCTTTCACCTATCATTAACGGTATTTTCAAAATGTTCTGCAATGTTTCGCTGTACGGCAAAACCGAGATTAGTGATACTTTTTTCTATTTTAGGAACGCTCACAAATATTTCAAAACTTGCGTATTTAATTTAATTTTGTCAGCAATATTTATACTGTTGAGCACTTTAACCGACTTTGCGTATAAGTGTCTTGAAGACGCAGTTGGCAAAAACTTGCAGGATTTGTCAAATTTTGATATAATATCAGTTATGCTTATCAGTGTATTGTTATTGGTAATTGCACTGAAAATTTTGTTTTATTTTATTTTTGTACACTATCAGCTTTTCACTTATGCTACTTTTGATAATATTTCAATAATAAAGTGTGTGTTTGGTATGTATGGATTTACATTCAGACACCTGGCTTCTGCAATTAAGATGATGTTCAGCTTTATCGGCTGGATTTTACTGTGTTTTTTTGTGGTGCCTGCATTCTATGTTTTGCCTTATCTGGGAGTTTCAATGGCCAATTCTGCAAAATGGCTGTTTGCGTATGATAAGGACAGGGGGTTACTATGCTGATTTCGCTATGTATGATTGCCTATAATGAACAGGACGCTCTCGACGGATTGTTTAAGGATATTTCATTACAGGATTATCCTCATGACCAGATTGAGATTGTCTTTGTTGACAGTATGTCAACTGACCGCACATATCAAAAAATGGAAGAATTTAAGAACACCGGTTTTGGCTTTGAAAAAGTAACTATTGTTCAATGTGCAAAGAAGAACCAGGCGTTTTCGTGGAACTGTGCTTTGATGACTGCAAGAGGCGATATTATTATCAGAGTTGATGCCCACGCAAGAATCCCGAGAAACTTTATTTCCAGAAATGTGTATAACATTAATCTCGGCGAAGATGTTGTTGGTGGAGGAAGACCTAACATCACTTCTGATGTATCGTCATGGAAGCTCACATTGCTTGCGGCCGAAGACTCGCTGTTCGGCAGTTCCGTTGCGTCTTATCGCCGTCCTCCAACACAGAAAGAATATCTCGACAGCTTGTTTCATGCTGCATACAAACGAGAGGTTATTCAGACTGTCGGCGGATTTAATGAGGATTTGGGCAGAACTGAGGACAATGAATTTCATTACAGAATCAGGCAGGCAGGATATAAGCTTTGTTGTTGCCCTGATATAATTTCGTATCAACACTCAAGAAACAATCTTAAGGATATGATAAGACAGAAGTATTCAAATGGTAAATGGATTGGACTGACCCTATCGGAATGTCCCGGTTGCCTTTCATACTTCCACTTTGCACCGTTTGCATTAGTTGTAATACTTGTGCTGTTGTCAATTTTTGCTATGTTCGGACATCCCTTACTGCTGTATACTTTGCTGATTATTTACGGTATGTTTGACATTGTAAATACTGTTGGTTGCTTTACAATGAAGAACCTTCAACCGCAATTTATTTTTCTGCCAATTATATTCCCTATTTTGCATATTTCATATGGTATCGGCACTATAGTGGGTTTAATTAATATTCCTTTTTGGCAAAAAAAGATTTCAAAAAGCAAGTCAAAGCAACACATTGAAAAAGTTAAACAAAAAATCGCAAAGAATACTATTGCGAAGTAATGGAGATTATGATGTCGGAACTTGTTAAAATGACGCCTGAAACCCTAAGGGAATTACAGCTTAAACAACTTGATATGCTCAGATATTTCAGAGATTTTTGCAACAAAAACAACCTTCGATTTTATTTAATTGGAGGTTGTCTTATTGGTGCGTTAAGAAATAAAGGCTTTGTACCGTGGGATGATGATGTGGATGTCATTATGCCGAGAGACGACTACGAAAAGCTGTATCAACTTTGGCGTGAACAAGGCGCTGACGGCAGATTCAGGCTGCTGAAAACTGATGATAATATGTTTACGGGTAATATTTTTATTACGATTACCGACACAAATTACACACTTGTTAAAGCAAATCAAACTGATGTTGACATTCCTCACGGTTTGGTTATGGATGTTTTTCCGCTTGATGTATGCCCTGACGGCAGATTTGCAAGAAAAATGCAATACATATGGACAATGCTCTATTCCCTGTTTTTAGCTCAGGTAGTACCTGAAAATCACGGCGGAATTATCGGCTTTGGCAGCAAGGTTCTTCTGTCAATCTTTAGGGGCAAAAAAACAAGAGATAAAATCTGGCGTTTTTGCGAAAAAAAGATGACTAAATATAAGCTTAATGAAAACAAATGCGTGACAGAGCTATGTTCGGGACCTCACTGGATGAAAATTGAGTATCCTAAGCATATTTATGACGGCGTTGCTTATGTTACCTTTGAGGGACTTGAAATGCCATGTATGTCTGGATATGACGAGTATTTAACCATGGTTTTCGGTGACTATATGAAAGAGCCTCCAAAAGAAGAGCAAGTACCTCACCACGATATTGCATATATGGATTTGAACTCGCCCTGTATTAATTATGACAGCAAAAGAAAGTGACTTTATGAATTTTTCGATTGATAACTGGACCAAAAATGATTATAAAATGCTCGTTGAGCATTTGAAAAATCTTGCAGACGAAAAATATAAAAAATTCAATTCCTCTCTTATTCCCGACGAGGACAGCAATTTTATGCTTGGAGTCAGAATGCCTCAGCTGAGAGCAATCGGCAAAGAGATTTCAAAAGGAAACATCAATAGTTTTATTAAGGTTTCCTCCAATAAATATTATGAAGAACGAATGCTTAACGGTATTGTTATAGGGCTTGTTAAGACCGAAAGTTTTGATGAATTTATATCTCTTTGCGACTTGGCGGTAAAGGATATTAATAACTGGGCATTGTGCGATTGCTTTTGCGGTGGATTAAAACAAGTCAAAAGGTATAAAAAAGAATTTTTTGAGTACATAAATGATTATCTTGAAAGCAATGATGTATGGAAAATCAGAGTTGCGTTGATTGTTATGCTCAATTATTACCTTGATGAAGAATACATCGACAGAGTTTTTGAGCGGTGTGACAGCATTAAAAGCGATTATTACTATGTTAATATGGCTCAGGCGTGGCTTATTGCGACTGCGTTTGCAAAATGCGAGCCTCAGACAAGGAATTATTTACTTAATAACAATTTGAGTAAATTTACCTTTAACAAGGCAATACAGAAGTGTGTTGAAAGCAGAAGAATTGATTCTGAAACAAAAGAATATTTAAAAAGCTTAAAAAAATAATAAATAGCTATTGACAAATATTTTCTTTGTCATATAATATTATTGAAGTTGTCTTCGGGGCGGAGTGAAATTCTCCACCGGTGGTTAAAGTCCACGAACAAGCATATCGCTTGCCGAGTCTGTGAAATTCAGACACCGACGGTTATAGTCCGGATGTGAGAAGAAACAAATTATGCAATGGTTCGAAAATTCAGATTATATTTGCGTGCCGTGCTGTTTTTTGTAATACTCTCCCGTCGCACTTTGGTGTGGCGGGATTTTCTTTTACCCGACAACTCAAAATTATATTTATTTTAAGGAGTGGTCGTATGACTAAAACAACAAGCAAGCTAATAACAACAAAACTGACTGTAACTGCTATGCTGACAGCTATTGCAGTTGTGTTACAGTACATTGAGGTTTCAATTCCGATTGTGCCGTCATTTTTAAAACTTGATTTTTCTGACATACCTGAGCTAATAGGCGCATTTGTAATCGGTCCGATATGGGGTGTAGCAATCTGCCTGCTGAAAAATCTTATACATCTGCCATTCTCCGGTTCTGTTGGCGTTGGTGAATTTTCAAACTTTATTCTCGGTGCAATTTTTGTATTTGTTGCAGGAATGATTTATAAATATCACAAAACAAAAAAAGGTGCACTCGTTGCCAGCATAATCGGTGCTCTTGCAATGGCTGTTCTGAGCATTGTAACAAACTATTTCATTGTTTATCCTGTATATGCACAGCTGTGGGCAGGCGGCGATATGAATGTGATTATTAATATGTACAAGGCTTTACTTCCTGCTTCTGATACACTTTTGAAATCACTCTTGATTTTTAATGTTCCGTTTACATTTGGCAAGGGATTAGTAGTGGCTGCTATTACAATGTTCATATACAAACCGCTTTCTAATATGATTGTAAAGATGAACAACTCATTTAACAAAAAGAATAAGGCGTAAATAACATAGGTATTGACATTACAGATTATCATGATATAATTAGTCTTGTACCAATAGGTACGAATACACAGAGTAGGAATTTGTGCGTGAAGTGTTTTGCAGACGGGGAGTTGCTGCAAAAACGAAAGAAATTTATTTTTCTGCGGTACAAGTTTCGCATCCCGCTGTTACTTTGGGACATCCATAGCGGGCAGAATTTCTGTCCGCTTTTTTACTTTTATGGTAAACTGCTCAGAATCAGTCGGGCGCAATAGTGCGTTTTTATATAGAGCTGTCTGTTCGGACAAGCTCATCCCACCGACTGCTTTTTTGCTTCCTAAAGCAACATCGTACAAAATTAGGAGGTAAATTATGTCAATTTCAAAAAAGCTTTTCAATTCCTTTCTTGAAATGAAAAGCATTTACTCAATCGCTGTCATTGCTATGCTTTTGGCACTAAGAGTTGTACTTGGATTTTTTGCTAATGCCACTCTCCCCTTTTTCGGCAACAGCGTAAAGCTTGGTGCAGGATTTTTGCCGATTGCAGTTACTGCTACTATATTCGGTCCGTTCCCCGCAGCCCTTGTGGGAGCACTCGGTGATATTGTATCATTTATGATTGCACCGACAGGAATGTATTTTCCGGGTTTTACAATTAACGGATTCTTAACAGGCTTGATTTACGGATTCTTATTCTATAAGAATAATGCGAGTTTAAAAAATGTTATAATAGCTTGGTTTATAAACGCTTTGACCGTGGAAACATTTATTAACGCTTATTGGCTGTACATGCTTTACAGCGGCGGCTCAGGCAAAACATATATGGCATATTTAATTACACGCTTCATAAGCGAAGCTATAAAGTGCGTGCCTGAGATTATTTTAATTTTTGCTTTTGGCAAGCTGACTAAGAATATTAATATACCAAAATTGCAAAAACAGAGAAGATAGCATTTTCTTTAGCTTATTATTTAAAAAATTTACCATACAGTTATCCGTAAACTTAAACGATTACTGTATGGTAATTTTATTTTACAAAGTTATTGATTTAACCCAATGTAAAGTACAAAAAATTCCCACAGCAAAAATGCTGTGGGAATTACTTTATAATATTAAAATTAATCAGCTGAATAAGGAAGTAAAGCAAGGTGACGAGCACGCTTGATTGATACTGTAAGGTCACGCTGATGCTTGGCACATGTACCTGTTACACGACGAGGAAGAATCTTGCCTCTCTCTGACATGTAACGGCGAAGACGAGCGATATCCTTATAATCGATATTTTCAACCTTATCAACACAGAAGCCGCAAACTTTTTTACGAGCCTTTCTGCCACGGTTATTTGGTCTTTCAGCCATGATGAGTTCTCCTTTCAATGAGAATTATTTAAACTAAGTTATTATTAGAATGGTAGGTCATCATCAAGCGGCATATCCTGAAAATCAGCATTTGAACCACTTTGATATGATGCAGGAGCGTCAGGTATCTGAGCCTGTGGAACAGCCTGATAAGACTGGTTGCCACCATAGGATTGTCCGCCGTATGACTGACTGCCACCGTAGGACTGATTACCATATCCGCCTGCGTTTTCACGGCGTTCACCTGTGAATGAAACGCTGTCTGCAACGACCTCGACAACATAACGGTTTGTGCCGTCCTTTGCCTGATATGTTCGGCTCTGGAGCTGACCGTCAACAGCAATCATTGAACCCTTGCCAAAGTAGCGACATACAAATTCCGCTGAATTTCTCCAACATACAATATCAAAGAAATCTGCTTTACGCTCTTCACCGCTCTTTACATAGCTACGGTCAACAGCGATTCTGAAACTTGTTACACTGATTCCTGTACCTGTTGTCTTCAATTCAGGGTCAGACACAAGTCTGCCCATCAAAATTACTCTGTTTAACATTTTTGTCCCTTTCGTAATTCGGGTTTCCCCTACAATTCATTATTCGTTTTCTTTTCTGATAATCATAGAACGCATTACGCCGTCTGTAATCTTGTAGATACGGTCAAGCTCTGCTGGGAACTCAGCCTCGCTCTCAAAATCAAAGAGAACATAATAGCCTTCGCTTTCTTTGTTGATAAGGTAAGCAAGCTTTCTCTTGCCCCATTCGTCAACATTCTTCAAAGTGGCATTTTTCTCAATGAGGGTCTTGAACTTTTCAACGATAGCCTGAATGCCTTCTTCGCCCTTCTTCATTGAAACGATCATTACTGTTTCGTAATTAGCTGTTACTGCCATTTTCATTGCACCTCCTTCTGGACATTATGGCGGTTAACACCGCAAGGATTTGTTGTATAACACAACAGATATATTATATCATAAAGTCAATTTTTGTCAAGAACTTTTTAAACGATTCATAAGTTTTTAAAAATATGTAATCTTAGCATCTGTTCTCCACTGATGCTACAGGTCTTTTACAAATGCTACACTGTCCTTTAACTCATAAAATCTTCTTTTTTTATAAAACTCATATGCAGGCACATTGTTATCCGTCAGCAGAAAAATATGAGTCAGGCCTAACTCTTTACAAGCTTTTTCTATCTTGTCTAAAAAAAGCGTACCTGCTCCTTTTCCCTGCTTTAAGGTACTGATGCACAACTCATCAATATAGTATTCCGTACCTGAATACCAGTGCCGTATATGTCCCATAGATATACCTATTAACTCAGTTTCTTCGTATAATCCAAAAGTCAGCGAATTGTTCTGACCAATCAAATCATGAATATATAATTGCAGTTGATTTTCATCAGACCAATCATCATTCCATGGTTCTTTAGCAAAAACACTGACAAACAACTCTTTGATAGAGGTAACTGCACTCTCATCCAGCCGTTTGAAGCAATATTTCATCGCATTCATTTTGCCTCTCCTTATTTATATTCCGATTTTCTTAAAATCATCCGCAAAATCATTTTTTCCACGCTGACGGTGAAAACAATAAGAGCAATGGGAAAAGCTCAAGTCTGCCGGCAAACATATCAAATATAAAAACAATTTTTGAAAGAATACTGAAATCCGCATAGTTACCTACAGGACCAACATCTCCCAAACCCGGACCTGTGTTATTTATGCTTGCCGCAACAGATGTAAAGGTTGTGGTAAAGTCCTTATTGTCTATGCTTATCAGCAACATACTAAAAGCAAAAATACCGATGTAAAGCACTAAGTACATTGATGTGGTTCTCATTATACTATGATCAACAGTTTTGCCGTCCATTCTTACGCTCTTTATGTTGCGTGGATGAATAAGGAGTGAAAACTCCTTGTGAATTTCCTTGAATAAAAGGATAACTCGTGACACCTTAAAGCCGCCGCCTGTACTGCCTGCCATTGCGCCGATAAAGGTTATAATTACAATGACACTCTTTGAAAGCTCAGGCCACTGATTGACATCAACTATGCCAAAACCGGTGGTTGTGATGATAGAAGACACATAGAAAAAGCTTTGGTGAAACGCATCGTAGAGTGACGGGTATATTGAACTGATATTAAATGTAATGATAGCAGTCGCAAAAACAATAATACCAAGATAAACCCAAAGCTCCTGCATTTTAAAGGCATTTGAAAATTTACGTGCAATAAGCAGAATGTAGAAGCTGAAATTTATTCCGAAAAGCAACATAAACACAGCTATAACCGTTTGAATATAGTAACTGTCATAGGCAGCAATACCGTTGTTGTAGAGTCCAAATCCGCCTGTACCGGCAGTTGAAAATCCTGTGTTGAGTGCGTCAAAGGCTCCCATTCCGCCAAAAAGAAGTAATATAATTTCAAGCGCTGTGAGACCAAAGTAAATGCTGTAAAGAAGTGCCGCATAACTACGCATATGCGGTAAAGCCTTGCCAATTATAGGACCCGGGCTTTCTGCTTTCATCAAATATATATTTTGCTGACCTCCAAGCTTTGGAATTATGGCAAGCAAGAAAACTATAACTCCCATTCCGCCTAACCAGTGCGAAAAGCTACGCCAAATTAACATTCCGTGACTTAATTCTTCAACATTATTTAAAACCGTTGAACCTGTTGTAGTAAAGCCTGAAACAGTTTCATAAAAGGCATCAATAAATGACGGAATTTCTCCACTGAGCCAAAATGGCAAACACCCTGCAAATGACAGTAAAATCCAACTGAGTGCTGTTGCAGCAAAACCCGCTTTTTGGTACAGCACCATATTTTTAGGTTTTTTTACCTTAACTGCCAAGATTCCGAGAATTACACAGGCAAGGCCTGTTATAAGAAAGTAAAATCCTTCGTTTTCCTTATAGATTAGTGCGGTCAGAGTGCCGATTTGCATTGCAATTCCTTCAACAATCAAGACCCAACCAAGAATATAAACAATTAATCGTTTATTCATAAAAATCAGTTATCCTCAATGCTTCAAAATATCTTCAAGTACACTTAATCCCTTATGAGAGGTAAGCACCACTACCCTATCATCCGGCATAATTTTATCACTGCCGTTCGGAAGAATAATCTTACCTCTGCGGTTAATGCAGATGATTTGAAGATTATCTTTGAGCGGAAGTTCGCAAATTTGTCTGCCTGTAACTCTTGATCCCTCAAGAACCCTGAATTCAAGCGCCTCAATACGGTCCTCATTAAGACGATAAAGGGTTTCAACATTGCTTCCCTCGGAATTCTGAACAGCACGAATATATCTTGCAATATACTCACCCGTTAAGTTTTTGGGATGTATTATGCAGTCAAGATTGAGATTACCGAGAATGAGGTCAAATGAAGTATTATTGACCTTAGTAATAACTTTTGCCCTTGACACGCCCTTTAGGTACAAAGAAATAAGGATATTCTCTTCATCGTAGTCCATAAGTGCTGCAATACCGTCAGCATGCTCAATTCCTTCACTCAAAAGCAAATCCTGATCCATACAATCACCCTGAATGATGACTGCATCCGGAAGAAGTTCGGCAAGCTGTCGGCATCGTTTGCCGTTCTTTTCAATGATTTTAACATTTGTTCCTGACTCAAGCAATATTTTTGCCAAATAAAACGAAACCTTACCGCCACCAAGGAGAATTACATCCCTGCTCCTACCAATTGAAACATTAATCTTTTTGAAAAACTTTGCAGCCATTTCAGGCTTGGCTACAACAGAAATTTTATCTCCGCCACAAATTACAAATTCGCCGTTCGGAATATATATCTCTCCGCCACGCTCTACAAGACAAATGCGAGCCTTGCCCTTTAATATATCAATTTCACTTATTTTCTTATTGTTAATTACTGACTCCTGAGGAATTGCAACCTTAATAAGCTCTGCTGTACCCTTTGAGAAAGAATCAATCTCAAGTGCACCTGAAAAGCGAAGCAGTCGGCTGATTTCAACCGCTGCAGTAAGCTCCGGATTAATTGCCATTGAAAGTCCAAGCTGATCCTTTACACGGAATAAATCGTGTGTATATTCGGGATTTCGTACTCTGGCTATTGTATGCTTAACACCGGCAGCCTTAGCCATTAAGCAGGTATATATATTAATTTCATCTGCTGCTGCCGCCGCAATCAGAATGTCGGCAGAATCAGCTCCTGCCTCCATTATAACATCGTAAGTTGCACCGTTGCCCTCCACGCCCATAATATCAAGCGAATCAGACAAATTTTGTACAGCTTCTCGGTTTATATCGATAACTACTATATTGTGACCCTCATAATTAAGTTCTGTGGCGATTGATGTACCAACCTTGCCACATCCAACAATTACTACTTTCATAACTATCCTCACACAAAAACACACAATAATTTCTGTTATTTACATATATCGTCATAATACACCAATTTTATACGAAAATCAATATGTAATGACGAAAAAACCTTTTTAATAAAAGAACTTATTATTGTGTAAAATTTCATAAAACCTTACTGCTTATTTTATACTAATCGCCAATAGAAGAGTAGAATAGATTTTCGAGCAGATTTTGTGCTGTA
>JAFLSM010000011.1 GCA_022510955.1 Ruminococcus sp.
CCATCGCTTGTAAAATTCTTTTTTCGGGTTTACCCCAACTATTGACATAGAGCCTGAAAAAGATAAAAAAGAGATGTTCACTTAAACTGAACATCTCTTTTTATTTCACATCTAAAGATATTAAAATTCGGCAATGCAGTTTTACTCTGCATTGCCGTTGTTTTTTACTTCATAGGTAATTGCTTGGAAACAGTCGGGAGCAAAATAGCATTTTTATATGATGCTGTCTGCACGGATAGGTGCAGCCCACAGGCTGCTTACTTTTCTTCTGTTTCAGCAGGAATGTCGCTTGTGCAGTGCGGGCATTTTGTTGCCTTGATATCAACCTCGCTAAAGCAGAAAGGACATTTCTTGGTTGTCGGAGCAGACGGTTCATCAGGTTTCTTGCCGATTGCCATAATCTTGTTGACAAGCTTTACAATCAGGAAAATTACAAAAGCCATAATAATAAAGTTGATTACTGCTGTAATAAATTTTCCGTATCCGATTGTAACACCGTTAAAGGTAAATGCAAACTGGTCAAAGTTCATACCGCCGAAAAGTCCAAGCAATGGTGAGATAATGTCGTCAGTGAGTGAAGTTACAATAGCCTGAAAAGCCGCACCAATAATTACACCGACAGCCAAATCAAGCACATTGCCACGCATAATAAATGTTTTAAATTCTTCAAAAAATTTTTTCATACCGATTTCTCCTTTACCCCAAAAGTTAAATTAAACAAGGTTTGCCTTGTGGAATACCTTTTTACCTTTTTTAATTACCACATATCCCTTTTCAAAGGCTGATTCAGGAATATCTGCAAATACATCTGTAACCTTTTCGCCGTCAACAGATACACCGCCTTGCTGAATTAAACGGCGACCCTCACCATTTGACGGAATAAGTCCACACTTTTTGAGGAGTTCAAGGATTTTGATTGAGCCGTCCTCAAAATCTGATGAAGAAAGGTCGGTTGAAGGCATATTGTCAGTGTTTGTCTTGCTGCCAAACAGTGCTCTTGCAGCCTCCTGAGCCTTGTCAGCCTCTTCCTTACCGTGAACAAGGTCTGTAAGTGAGTAGGCAAGGACTTCTTTTGCCTTGTTAATTTCACTGCCCTCAAGCTTTGCAAGCTCTTCAATCTCTTCAAGAGAAACAAAAGTAAGCATTTTAAGGCATTTGATGACATCGCTGTCGTCAACATTTCTCCAATACTGATAGAACTCATAAGGAGATGTCTTTTCAGCAGAAAGCCAGACTGCACCTGACTGGGTTTTGCCCATCTTCTTACCCTCTGAGTTGAGGAGAAGATTAATTGTCATAGCATAAGCATCCTTTTGAAGCTTACGACGGATAAGCTCTGTACCGCCAAGCATATTGCTCCACTGGTCGTCACCGCCAAACTGCATATTACATCCGTACTTTTGATAGAGTGCATAAAAATCGTATGACTGCATAATCATATAGTTAAACTCAAGGAATGAAAGACCCTTTTCCATTCTCTGCTTGTAACACTCGGCACGGAGCATATTATTTACAGAGAAGTGAGAACCAACCTCACGCAAAACCTCAACATAGTTAAGGTCAAGCAACCAATCGGCATTATTTACAAGCATTGCCTTGTCCTCGCCAAACTCAATAAAACGCTCCATCTGTTTTTTGAAACATTCAACATTGTGGTTGATTGTTTCCTTTGTCATCATCTGACGCATATCGGTTCTTCCTGATGGGTCGCCAATCATAGCAGTACCGCCGCCGATAAGTGCAATAGGTCTGTTTCCTGCCATTTGCAGACGCTTCATAAGGCACAATGCCATAAAGTGACCTACATGCAGACTGTCTGCTGTCGGGTCAAATCCAATATAGAATACAGCCTTGCCGTTATTGACAAGCTCTTTTATTTCTTCTTCGTCAGTTACCTGGGCAATTAGTCCTCTTGCAACGAGTTCTTCATATACTCCCATTTTTACAAATCCTTTCATATTATGATAATTTTATACATATTAAAGTATATATTGAAAATCAGTTATAGTCAAGTATTTATGCATTATACTAAACACTAATTGAAAGATATCTATTTTTAATTAGTGTTTAGTATTAGTCTGAACACTTAAAGTTTTACCGTCAGAGTTGATAACAATAGTTCCGTCCATATCTGTGCGATAAAGTGAGTTTGAAAATTTATTAATCCGTGCCATCGTCTTGGCATCAGGCAGAGTATTATCGGAAAGTCCGACACTGACAACTGATATCTGAGGTGACACAGCTTGCAAAAATTCCTCTGTTGATGCCGTTTTACTGCCATGATGTGAAACTTTTAGAATATCGGATTTTAATTCTAAATTAGAATTAATTAGAATTTCTTCAACATCTTTTGAAATATCACCTGTAAAGAGTGCAGAAATTTCTTTAAATTCAAGCTTTACAACAAGTGAACTGTCATTTGTTGAACTGTACTGAGTTGTAGGAGAAATAAAGCTTAACTTTAGCTCTCCTATCGTTTCACTTGACGGAATTTCGGGTGATTTAACGGTAATATTATTTTCTTTTATAGAATTTTGATAATTGTTATATTCAGCAGTATCAGGGATTAGTTCATCCTGCAAAGCACCTTCACAAATCACATCAGCACCAAATTCATCTATTATGCTTGAAATTCCGCCGATGTGGTCGCTGTCAGTATGCGACACAATGATTGCATCAAGGTGGGTACAACCGTTTCGCTTGAGATATGCACACACCTTATCTGCTGTCAGGCTTGTACCTCCGTCAATCAGAATATTTTTGCCACTACATTTTATGTAACAGGCATCAGCAGAACCGACATTTATAAAACTAAAAGAAATCGCACTGTCCGTACTTTTTGAAACACCGCAGAAAGCATAAATTTCATTCCACGAGGGCAAGCCCAAAGAACTCCCAAAAGTAATAAACATTGACAACAATGCGATTATGCAGGCTAAGATCGCTATTAAAATTGACAGCCTTTTACTTTTTGTTCTTTCGTCTGTATTTTGCATACTTGTCCTTATTTTTCTTATTATAGTTTTTTTGATTACCTCTGCCCTGCTTAGAAGTATTTTTTGCATATCCTCCTGCCGTGCAACCTGCCATTGGAGTAATCAGGCACTTTTTATCACTGCCAATAAGGTCACGCCTGCCTGCCTTTATAAGTGCTTTGGTGACAAGCGGTTTGTTATCCGGAATAAACCACTGCAAAAGTGCACGCTGCATTGATTTTTCACTCTCGGTCTTTGGAATATAAACCTCTTTTAGCGTATAGGGGTCAAGTTCTGTATAAAACATACTTGTTGAAATTGTTCCGGGAGTCGGATAAAAATCCTGCACCTGTTTTGGATGAATGTTTTCACGCTTGCAAAACAGAGCCAGCTCAACGGCATCCTTTAATGTTGACCCCGGATGCGAACTCATAAGGTACGGAACAACATACTGATCTTTTTTTGCTTTGCCTGTGAGCGAATAGAATTTATCGCAAAAACGCTTGTACGCCTCTATATGCGGTTTTCCCATTTTATCAAGCACCGCCGCTGAACAATGCTCGGGTGCAACACGAAGCTGACCGCTGATATGGTGGGTTACAAGCTCATTAAAAAACTCATCATTTTCATCTTCAATAAGATAATCAAAACGGATACCGCTGCGAATAAATACCTTTTTTATACCGTTAAGATTTCTTAATTTGCGAAGAATATTAAGATATTCGGTGTGTGAAACCTGCATATTAGGACAAGGAGTCGGAGCAAGACATCTTCTGCTTTTGCATAAGCCAAGCTTCTTTTGCTTTTCGCATGAAGGAAGTCGGAAGTTTGCAGTCGGGCCGCCAACATCACTTATGTAACCCTTAAAACGGGGATCAGAAAGAAAACTTTTTGCCTCAGTCAAAATGCTCTGCTCACTTCGCACCGTGACCGCTCTCCCCTGATGAAATGCAAGTGAGCAAAAATTGCAGGCACCAAAGCAACCTCGGTTGTGAGTTATAGAAAACAAAACTTCTTCAATACCCGGCACACCGCCGAGTTTTTCGTAGCATTTAGGATACCATCTCTCATAAGGCAACGAATAAACATAGTCAAGCTCTTTGGTACTAAGCGGAGGCATTGGCGGATTTTGCACAAGCAGGTAATCTCCGTGTCGCTGAATTAAGGTTTTGCCACGCACCGCGTCAGCCTCTTCAAGCTCCTTGCGTGAAGCAATAGCATAATCACGCTTGTTTTCCTTTACATTTTCATAACTTGGTAACTCAACAACAGACTTTGGAATGTAATCAGTAGTCTTCACCTTGTAGCAGACACCACGGATGTCATACAGCGACTCAACAGTGTAGCCTTCACTCAATCGTTTGGCAATCTCGATTGTCTGCATTTCACCCATTCCGTATGAAATTATATCAGCTTTGCTATCAAAGAGAATTGACGGCATTACTGTGTCTTTCCAATAATCATAGTGAGCAAAGCGTCTTAAAGATGCTTCGAGACCGCCGATTATAATTGGACTGTCAGGATAAAGTCTTCGAATAATGTTTGAATAGACCGTAACAGCTCTGTCGGGACGCTTGCCGTTTTTGCCTCCCGCCGTATAGGCGTCGTCATGACGCTTGCGCTTAGCGACAGTATAGTGAGCAACCATACTGTCGATGTTTCCTGCCGTTACAAAAAAGCCGAGGTTCGGTTTGCCAAATTGTTTAAAGTCATCATCACTTTTCCAATTTGGCTGAGCAAGAAATGCAACTTTGTAGCCGTGGTCTTCAAGCACACGGGTGATAATTGCCGCACCAAAAGAGGGGTGGTCAACATAGCTGTCACCGCAAACATATACAAAGTCAACGCTGTCCCAGCCACGCTGAGAAACTTCTTTTGCGTTCATTGGTAAAAAAGCCATAGACATCCTCCCTTTTTACTGCTTTAAAAGTTATCCTTAATATATAATCTTCGTGTCAGGACAGTTAATTTTTGAACAGCTTATATAGCGTGCAAAAAATTAATCACTTCTGTTTTGCAAAACATTTCGTCGTTCAAGCCATTCGTTGTATGTCATAAGCACATCACGAGGTTTTGAACCCTGATGAGGTCCGACAATACCGAGCTGTTCCATTTCATCAATCATTCTGCCTGCACGGGCGTAACCAACCTTGAGCTTACGCTGAACAAGCGAAGTTGATGCCTGTCCTGCATCAATACAAGCCTTGATTGCATCATCAATGAGTGCGTCAAGGTTAAGGTCGTCGGAGTTGTCATCTCCTGAACTGCCCTTTTTGACTGTGGCAATTTCCTCTGCCGCAATTCGCTTGATTGATTCCTCAATATCTGCATTATACTGCGCTTTATATGATTTTTTGATGTAACCTGTAACGCCCTCAATCTCTTCCTCAGAAGCATAGCAACCCTGCACACGCATTGGCTTTGGTGCACCCACGGGTGAAAATAACATATCACCGCGTCCTATAAGCTTTTCACCGCCACCCGCATCAAGAATTGTTCGGGAGTCGGTGTTTGAACTTACCTTGAGAGCTATTCGGCTTGGCACATTCGCCTTGATTAAACCTGTAATAACATTTACTGTAGGTCGCTGTGTAGCAAGAATCAAGTGCATACCTGCGGCACGAGCCATCTGGGCAAGACGACAAATTGAATCCTCAACCTCGCTCGGAGCAGCCATCATCAAGTCAGCAAGCTCATCAATGGCAATTACAACACGACTCATTCTTTCTTTTGCAACAGGAAGTCCGTTGACCTCAAGAGTAGGCTGAATCAGCTCTCCCTCTTCATTTTCAACAGGCGGATTATTCTCTATATATTCAAGATTTTTATCAATAAGTGAGTTATATGAATCAATATCCTTGCAGTCAAACTCAGAAAAAATCTTATATCTTTGAAGCATTTCATTAACTGCCCAAGCAAGTGCGCCTGCCGCCTTTTTAGCGTCGGACACAACCGGAATAAGTAAGTGAGGAATACCCTTGTATTTTGAAAACTCAACCATTTTAGGGTCAATAAGCAACAGCTTTACCTCGTCGGGAGTTGCCTTGTAAAGAATACTTATAAGCAATGAATTTACGCAAACCGATTTACCTGAACCTGTTGTACCTGCAATGAGAAGGTGAGGCATTTTGGCGATATCGGTAACAACAATATCTCCCGAAATGTCTCTGCCCAATACCGCTGTGAGCTTGCTACCTGAATTTCTGAACTTGTCAGAATCAATAAGCTCACGCATAGAAACCATACTGACAACCTTGTTAGGCACCTCAATTCCGACAGCCGCTTTTCCCGGAATCGGAGCCTCAATACGCACGCCGTTTGCAGCAAGATTGAGAGCAATATCATCTGAAAGATTTGTAATTTTGCTGATTTTAACACCCGGAGCAGGCTGTAATTCATAACGAGTTACAGACGGACCGCGGCAAATATTTGTGATACTTGCTTTAACTCCAAAGCTTGTAAGCGTATCAATAAGTTTTTTTGCATTATTCTGCATTTCTTCCATTGCAAATCTATCATCTTTGTTATTAGGAAGTTTCAAAAGCTGAATCGGCGGATAGTGATAGATTTTTTCAGTCTTTTCCTCATCACTGCTTTCAGTGCTGTATCCAATGCCCTCAAATTCTTCATAATCATCAAAATCATCTTTAGCGGTTGACTTTTTCTTTTTTGAACTATTATTCACCTCGGCATCAACAAGAACCGTCTGAGGATCAGCCTTAATTGCACCGTTTTCAATATGATTAGACGCTTTTTGATTTGAAATTTCATTTGCAATATCATCTATCGTTGATTCTGCATCTTCACCATGAGGTTTGCTTGCACGATGAATTATGTTAATCAAATCAACTGACAAATCCTGTTCAACTGCATTCTCTTCATCCGAATCAGTCACATCAATATTTATGTCCTTATCTGTTTCAGATTTTTTGCGTGATTTTTTCTTTGACTTTTTAACATCATCCAGTGGAATATCAATTTTGTTTGAGTTTTTAACAGCAGATTTACGGTTATTATCAACAGGCTTTTGTTCATCTTCCGCATACTCCTGAACCTCAATTTCACGAAGCCTTCTTCTTTCTTCTGCACGACGCTTTCCAGCATTACGAACACGAACAACCTGTTTGCTTGCCGCTCTTCCTATGTCGTGAATTGAAACGCCTGTCAAAATAAAAATCAAGGCAATAATCATACATACACAAATAAACAGAGCAACACCGAATCCGCAAAGCAATACAAGAGGATAACCAAGTATACCTCCGATAACTCCTCCGCCAACTGTTATATAGACAGATGTGTCGGCAGACTGCAAATAAAGATTTCCAAGACACGAAAAGAAATTCTCGTTCCTAAAATCTGCCCCTGTTGCCAAATATGTAAATGCACTGAAAAGCATTACGAGCAGGATGCACATAAATACCTTTATTTTGAGGTGTGCAACCTTTTTTTCCTTTTCAGTCATTATGCAAAGATATATTAAAACAATCGGTACAAGGAAAATGCAAATACCCAACAATCCAAAGAAAAAGCTACGAATTGCCATCCAACCTGTTGCACCCTTGATAAAAATTAATCCAAAAAACAGGGCGGCAGCCAAGCCGAATAAAATTGCCCTTACTCTTGGAGAGAGTAAAGGCTGTGTTGGCTGCGGATTGGAGCGTGGTTTTGAACTTGACCTTGCCGAAGTCGATTTTCTGCCTGGTGTAGAATTTTTAGTTGTCTTTCTTGATGTCTGCTTTTTTGCTGACAATTAGAATCACTCCTATATTTCTGACTTCCTATATAACACTATATATTTATCGGTGCACCTGTAAAGAGGTTTACTCCTGTATTCATTTCAACAAGTGAAATAATAGTGATTGCAATACCAACAATAGCTGTATAAATTACAAATATGCTCATCTTGTCGCTTTTTAAGAACCACTTAAATATTACTATTGAAAGGTAACCGACTACTGCTGAAACAATTATACCGACAATCAATACAATCGGGTCAACATTTATTCCTTGAGGAGACTTAATTGCATCGACACCTTCAAGAAGGGCAGCTGCAAGAATTGATGGAATTCCTAAAACAAAAGTAAAATCAAGAGCTTTTTGCTTGTTAATTCCCCTCATCTCACCTACTGCAAGAGTTGAGCCTGAACGGGATAGACCCGGAAGAAGTGCCGCACAAAGCTGGGTAAGACCAACGAGTATTGCATCGAGTGCATTATAGCTTTCCTTTCCTGAAGCACTAATGCCGTTTGCCCCTCTTAAATATTTTAGTTTTTGTTTTCTGTTACAATTACGCTTGTTGAAGCTGATACCGACAAAAAGCAATACGCTTGTAAGAAGAAGTGAAATACCTGTTGCAAGGAGTATCGGGCTTTCTGAAATTATGTCAGCAATATCCTTTATCTTCATATCTGTTCCCGGTATTGGCAGGAACAATAAGAAAAGCGGAATAAGTCCGATTATGAGCATCATAATAAGATTACGCTCATAGTTCATTTGACTCCATTTGAATTTACCTGTAAATATATCCTTTATCATTGAGAAAAGCTCTTTGATAAGGCTCCAAATCAGCTTATAATAAAAGGCAACTACCGCAACAAGTGTACCAACATGCAACATAACATTAAAGAACAGGTTGGATTCTCCGCCTGAGCCGAGAATATGTTGTGTAATGGCAAGATGTCCGCTGCTTGAAACAGGCAAAAATTCGGTTAATCCCTGAACAATGCCCTGAATTATCGCGTCTAAAATTGACATAATATGTACTCCTTTAAAACTATTACTAATACTAATTCTATTGAAGATTAGTATTAAATATATGTATACGGGTGAAAAACACCCGAATTTTAAAAAATTATTCTTCTTTTTCTGACTTGTCACTCTTTTTTGATTTAGGTTTTCGAGCAGGCTTTTTATTCTTTTTTATCATTTCATAAAGTTCATCAATAGCGTCTGAAACCGTGCCAACAGAGTCAATCAAGCCTTCTTCTACAGCCTCTTCACCTTCAAGAATTGTACCGATATCAGTGACAAGCTCGCCTGTATTCAATACAAGCTGATTATATCTTTCCTTTGAAATTCCTGAATTTTCACAGACAAATGTTGTAATTCTGTCCTGCATTTTTCGGAAATATTCAAATGTTTGCGGAACACCGAGGGTTAACCCCGTTGTTCTGACAGGGTGAACTGTCATTGACGCACTCTTTGCTATGAAGCTCTTGTCAGCTGCGACTGCAAGCGGGATTCCGATTGAATGACCGCCACCCAAAACGATTGAAACGGTAGGCTTTTTCATTCCTGAGATGACCTCGGCAATAGCAAGGCCTGCTTCAACATCACCGCCAACAGTATTGAGCAAAATAAGAAGTCCGTCAATTCGTTCATCCTCTTCAATGGAAACAAGCAGAGGAATAACATGCTCATACTTAGTTGTTTTGTTTTGTTGTGAAAGAATGTAGTGACCCTCAATTTGACCGATTATAGTAAGACAATGAATTACACTGTCCTTATGAGAAGTGAGGATTGAACCGGTTTCGTTAATCTGATCGGTATGCTCCTCATTTATAGGACTGTCGTTTTCAATCGTTTGCGGGTTATCATCGGTGTTCGGATTTTTAACAAAATTGTCCTTTGACTTTTTGGACGATTTGTGTTGCTTTTCTTTTTGTGACATTAGTATGCACCTCCGAGAAATATCATTCCCAAATAAAACATAATAATGTGCATACAATATTGATTATAACATTATTAGTAATATTTTTCAATATTTTTGTATTTTATTTCTTATAAGCAATATTTATTTAAAAGAATTATAGTATTATTATATACAATATTATGCTATAATTTGGATAAATATATATTCCCCATTAAGGATAGTGTTTTATCTAAATTTATTACTTAGGTAATTATACTGAATTTACATTGATTTGGTCACTGTGTGCATAATAAAACATAGCTTTGAATCGGAGTGATTTTTAATTGACATCTGACATAATTATGGGTGTTGTCATTATTATTCTGGTATTTTTATCTGCCTTTTTCTCAGCAACAGAGACAGCTTTTTCATTTGTAAACAAAATCCGTATTCAACAAAAGATGGAAAACGGTTCGGCAAAAGCAAAAACAACTCTGTATGTAATTAATAATTTTGACAATGCCCTTACGACAATTCTAATTTGCAATAACATTGTAAACTTAAGTTGTTCATCTATTGCAACTGTATTGTGTTTACATCTTTTCGGCGATATAGGCTCAGCTATTGCAACAGGTGCTACTACATTGCTTGTTTTGACTTTTGGTGAGGTTATGCCAAAATGCCTTGCAAAGGAACATTGCGACAGCTTTTCAATGTCAACAGCAGGATTTCTGAGAGCATTGATGTTTATATTAGCGCCTATCGTATTTATATTTATGAGGCTACGAAACCTGGCAATTAAAATTGCAGGAAGTTCGGGAGACACTCCAAGTGTGACTGAAAATGAGCTTAAGTATATTGTTGAAAGCATTGAAGAAGAAGGCGTACTTGAAGAAAGTGAAAGCGAAATGGTTCGCTCAGCTCTTGACTTTGATGAAAAAATTGCCGAGGAAATACTTACTCCCCGTGTTGATGTAACATTCATCAGTACTGATGACACGCAGGATAAAATTAAGGAAATTATCATTGAAAACAGATATTCAAGAATTCCTGTTTATGAAGGAACCGTAGACAATATCGTCGGTGTGCTTCACACAAGAGACTATCTTGAGGCCTTAGCTGACGGAAAAGCTCCCGATGTTCGTGAAATTATCGCTCCGCCGTACTTTGTATTTAAAACTCAAAAACTATCAAAAATTTTAAGCGCATTTAAGCGAACAAAAATGCACATTGCTATTGTTACCGATGAATATGGCGGAACACTTGGTATTGTAACAATGGAAGATTTGCTTGAAGAGATTGTCGGCGAAATCTGGGACGAAGATGAAGAAATCGAGCATAACTATTATAAAATCGGCAAGGGCGAATTCCTGGTTAACGGCGATATGGAATTTGATGACTTACTCGGGTTGTATGATTTAGACGAGAACAGCATTGAAAGCGACAGCGTAACAGTCGGCGGATTTATTTTAGAGCACGCAGGCACAATTCCTCACAAGCGTGAGAGCATTGATGTTGATGGTTTTAAATTTACAGTTATGGAAGTAAAAAATCAAAGGATTATTCGTGTTGTTGTTAAAAAGATTAATGAAAGTGATAAGACTGATGAGGAAACAATCAAAGATTAATGATATGACTTTGTTTTGCTCAACACCTTAGTATAAAATACATCCCGAATGTTAGACATTGGTATAATGTTTAACATTTGGGGTAATTTTTTTACTTTATAGGAAACTGCTCGGAAATAGTCGGGTACTAAAGGTTATTAAAAAATAAACTTTGTTTGCTCGGATAGGTACAGCACACCGACTTCTTTTTATCCCTAAAGGATACCATAAACAAAAGCACCACAGGCAATGATTGTATACTCTATGCCTGTGGTGTAAAAATTTTAGTGGAACACTTTTTTATTTTTAGCTTTGCTAATTAATCATTCTCTTCAAAAGCAATATGTACAATTAGATTAAAAAGCTCCTTTATCCTGCTCTGTTCACCGTTCATATGAAGGTAGCCAAACAGACATTCAAGACCTGTTGCGCTGTGATAGTCAGCAACAGTGCCGTGTTTTGAAGTGCATTTTGGGGTGGCATTTCTGCCACGCTTGTAAACCGAAGTTTCTTTATCATTCAGACTTGGTAATAACAATTTTGCAAATCTTGCCTGACTTTTGCAGTTTACAAGTGATACCTTAATTCTATTAAGCTCACCTACGGGACGGTTTGCCTGATTTACAAGATATTCCCTGACAAGCAAATCATAAACTCCGTCACCCACAAAGGCAAGTGTGAGTGGCGAAATTTCATCAGCAGTTGTGTGCTTTTGTGCTATGTTTTCCATAATAAACTCCAGTTATTCCATAAAGTCAAACTCGACATCATAAATTGATACAGTATCGCCGTCGGTACATCCCTTTTTGCGAAGAGCATCAATTACGCCTCCGTTGATAAGCACCTTTTGGAAATAGTTAAGGCTTTCATAGTCATCAAAATTAATACCCTTCATAACCTGCAAGAGCCAGTCAGCCTCAACAGTGTAGATGCCATTAACATTTTTGATATCAACACTATGGTCTTCAAAATCCTCAACATTTACGATTGGAGCAGGCTCTGCCTCATACTGTACGATTGGCGGAAGTTTTGAGAGCATTTCCTGAATTTTCTTGAGTAGAGGGTCAACATCATATCGAATAGCCGCCATAATCGGGAAAAAGTCATAACCCTTGCTTTCAACATATTTTTTAAACTCTTCAATCTGTTCATCAGTTGCCATATCACACTTGTTGCCTGCAACAACCATGGGTCGCTGAGCAAGCTCAGGATTGAATTTTTGAAGTTCCTCGTTGATTGTTTCAAAGTCTTCAATCGGATTTCTGCCTTCACTGCCCGAAATGTCAACTATGTGAACAAGCATACGGCAACGCTCAACATGACGCAAAAACTGATGTCCAAGGCCTGTTCCCTGCCAAGCACCCTCAATAAGTCCGGGAATGTCAGCCATAACGAAAGATGAACCCTCTCCCATTGACACTACACCCAAAACAGGTGTAATTGTTGTGAAGTGATAATTTGCAATTTCGGGCTTCGCCTGTGAAACTACTGAAACAAGCGTACTTTTGCCAACATTTGGAAAACCTACAAGTCCTACATCAGCAAGCAGTTTGAGCTCAAGCACAACATCAAACTCTTCACCCGGAAGTCCCGGCTTAGCAAAACGAGGCACCTGACGAACAGGGGTTGCAAAATGCGGATTACCCCAACCGCCCTTTCCACCGTGAGCAACAATACAAGGCTCTTTTGAGGATACATCTGCCAAAATTCTGCCTGTCTGCTCCTCCTTTACAAGAGTGCCTACAGGAACACGAATTATTAAATCTTCGGCATTTTTACCACGACATCTGCCGCCTCTACCGTTTTCGCCCTTTTGAGCAAAATATTTACGCTTATATCTGAAATCCGCAAGCGTGGAAAGGTTTGAATCGGCAACAAAAACAACATTACCGCCTCTTCCACCGTCACCGCCGTCTGGACCGCCTGCGGCTACATATTTTTCTCTGTGAAATGAAACAGCTCCGTCGCCGCCGTCACCTGCTTTAATTTTTATTTTAGCTGTATCTACAAACATTATTTTTCTCCATTTTATGAAAACATATATAAATTTCCCTCTATATTATTGACAAGGAAAACTCATATAAACAATAAATAGCTTATATTAATTTTTGATAGTGCCCAACTGTTTACGAACAATCACAATAAATTAAAATAAGGGTGGATATTAAAATCCACCCTCTGATTAGACACTATTACTGCTCAACAGGATAAACGCTTGCACGCTTTCTGTCTTTGCCAACACGCTCAAATCTTAATACACCGTCAACCTTAGCAAACAGTGTGTCATCTGAACCGATGCCAACATTAACACCAGGATGAATGTGTGTACCTCTCTGCTTTACAAGGATGTTACCTGCAAGAACCTTCTGACCGTCAGCACGCTTAACGCCAAGACGCTTTGACTCACTGTCACGACCGTTCTTTGTAGAACCCATACCTTTTTTATGAGCAAATAACTGAATGTTAACCTTAATCATTACCTTACACCTCCGAAATTTTGAGTTTAATATACTTTGAGTATTGCTCTGTAAGAGCATTAAGATGAAGTAAAAGCCCCTGCATTATTGCATTTGCTTTTTCAGCATCATCATGCGGAATCCTAATTTTGAGAATTCCGTCACCTTCGGTAACATCTGCATTAATATTTAAAATATCGGTGATTGTGTTTGCCGTCATAATGGTTGCCGAACTGATTGCAGAGCACACAATGTCCTCGCCCTCCTGAGCATAACCCGAATGACCAAACACAGTAAAGCCCAAAAGCAAATCACCTTGCTTAAGAAAAGTTACCGTAGTCATTTTTAGGCTTCGATTGAAGTAATCTTAACCTGTGTGTAAGGCTGTCTGTGACCCTTTACTCTCTTCTCGCCCTTCTTAGGCTTGTAAGTAGCAACTCTGATCTTCTTACCTTTACCGTTCTTTAATACTTCACCAGTAACCTTTGCACCCTCAACGAGCGGAGTGCCAACCTTGATGCCGTCATCTGTTCCAACAGCTACTACATCAAATGTTACTGTTTCCTGTGCTTCAACGTCAAGCTTTTCGATGAAGATAACTTCGTCGTTTGTTACCTTGTACTGCTTGCCGCCTGTCTGAATAACTGCGTACATTTTAGTACCACCTTTTTATTGGGCTCGCTATCTGTGGGTGGAAAAATCACTTAAAACCCACAATATGCGGCTTATATACTATAACACAAAGCAGATTGCTTGTCAATATTTTTTTCTCCGCTTCATAAATTTTATTTGAATTATGATGCAACTCCCGAAGGTAAACTACATAAATATTTGAAGTTCATATTTTTACTTCTTATAAATTCAAATTATCATTATCATACATTGAAAAATTATTTATGAAATTGAGGTTAGTATTGGTTTGAATTATAAATTATTCTGAATTTTGCAAGCTTTCAGTGTGTTTTTCATTAGTGTTGAAATTGTCATTGGTCCTACTCCACCCGGAACTGGAGTTATGTATGAACACTTATCCTTAACATTTTCAAAGTCAACATCACCGCATAGCTTACCGTTTTCATCTCTGTCCATACCGACATCAATTACTACTGCTCCCTCTTTTACCATATCAGCTGTTACAAATTTTGGTTTGCCGACTGCTGCAACAAGGATATCTGCATTACTGCAAACTTCTGCAAGATTCTTGGTGCGACTGTGGCAGATTGTAACTGTTCCGTTTTCGTGGAGCAAAAGCATAGCCATTGGCTTGCCGACAATGTTGCTTCTTCCAATTACAACACAGTTTTTTCCGCTGACCGGGATATCATAAGCATGAAGCATTTCCATTACACCTGACGGTGTGCAAGGCAGAAAATCATATTCGCCAAGCATAATTTTGCCGACATTAACTGCATGAAATGCGTCAACATCCTTTTGAGGATTAATAGCCTCAATTACTGCCTTGTCATCAAGATGTTTCGGCAGTGGCAGCTGAACAAGAATTCCGTTGATGTCCTGTTTTTCATTTAATGTATTTACAAGTTCTAAAAGTTCCTCTTGAGTTGTGCTTTCGGGCAGAGCATATTCCTCTGACTTAAATCCAACAACCTCGCACGCTTTTTTCTTGTTGTTTACATAGACACGGGATGCAGGATCATCACCTACAATAACAACCGCAAGACCCGGAGTTATACCGTGAGTTTCTTTAAGCTCAAGCGTTTGTTTTCTTACTTCTTCTTTCACCTGTGCCGATACCTTTTTGCCGTCTATAATCTGCATAGAAAGGATCCTCCTTTTTTCTGTTTATAATAAGTAATATAATACCTGCTGCAAAAATTAAAAATGATAATAGCTGTGATACTCTTATTTCAAGTCCAAAAGGACTGAACGGAAGATAAAGACTGTCTGTACGCAAGCCCTCAACAAGCATTCGCTCAAATCCGTACCATATAAGGTATATATAGAAGATTTGTCCTGCATACTTTTGCTTGTACTTTCCGTAAAAATGGATTAAAACAAATCCCAAAAGGCACCAAAGTGATTCATACAAAAAGCAGGGATGAACCGCAAACATCTTAGTACCTTCACTCATCATGCCCCAAGGCAATTCAGTAGGAGTACCATATGCCTCCTGATTAAAGAAATTACCCCATCTGCCAATACCTTGTCCGATTAAAAAACTGACCATTGCGATGTCAAGCACAGGCATAACTTTCATTTTTTGTACCTTGGCAACAATCAATCCGCCGATCATCGAGCCTATTATTCCGCCGTAGATTGCCAGACCACCATTGTTAATATGGAGAATTTCAATGGGATTTTTGCCGTAATAATCCCATTGAAAAAAACAAAAGTAAAGTCTTGCACCGACAATACCAGAAACTATTCCGACAAGAATGCAATTTATAAGCTTGCTTGCATTGACATTGTAACGGGGTGAAGTTTTGAGCGAATAACAAACTGCAAGCAAAAGACCCGACGCAATAATAATTCCATACCAATAAATGTGGTATGAGCCGATTGAAAAGGCTATCGGACTTATGTCAAACTCGAGTCCAATTTTTGGGAATTGAACATGATACATAATGTTCCCCCTTACTCTTCTTGCCTAATTACAGACAATGTGCAATTATTTACATCAAGCATTTCTGAAAGTCGGTTACTGATGTCCTCAAAAGTTGCATCTGCAATAGCGTCGATATAAGAGAAGAGTTCAATTCCGCTGAAGTGATAATCTGTAATTGCATTTGAAATTGAGCTGACTGAATTAAGTGACGAAACAGCGTCACCATAGACTGATTTCTTGGAAATTTCAAAATCAGCTTCATCAAGACCGTCATTTTTTAGTTTTGAAATATATTGCTTAATGGTCTCGGCTGCTTGCTTTGGAGCACGGGATTCTCCCCCAAAGATTACCGAGCAATAACCTGGGCCTTCAAACAGTTCATACGAGAATGAGCTGTTAATAAGATTATTGTCAAGCAATTCACGGTAAAGCGGACTCGTTTGTGATGCAATCATTGCAAGCAAAATGTATGTGTATGCAAGCTTTTGAACATCAAGCATACTGTCTGCCTTTTCTTTGAACCCTAAATTAAACAAAGGCATTGAAACAGGAAAGCTTTGTTCAATATACGGTTCGCAGATTTCATATGGCTCATCTTCAAAATAATTGTTGATTTTGTGTTTTTCACAAGGCTTAAGCATTTTGTCAGCTGTTTTAAGCACCTGTTCAACTGTAACATTACCGGCAACACAAAGCACCATATTGTTAAGATTGTAAAAAACATTATAAACCTCGTACAGTTTTTCTGCAGTAATCTCCGCAATAGTTTCCACAGTACCGGCAATATCAATTTTGACAGGATGATTTTTATACATTCCCTCAAGCATATTAAACATAACACGCCATTCGGGTGAATCGTCATACATTTTAATCTCCTGTCCGATAATTCCCTGTTCTTTTGCTACTGTCTGAGCTGTAAAATACGGATCCTGAACAAAGTCAAGCAAAATTTCAAGGCTTTCGTCAAATTTGTCAGTGCAGGAAAAAAGATAGCAGGTTTTCTCAAAGCTTGTGTAAGCATTAGCATTTGCACCTGTTTTTGCATAACGGACAAAAGCGTCGCCGTCCTCGCTTTCAAACAGCTTATGCTCAAGATAGTGAGCAATGCCGTCGGGAACTGTGATTTGATTTCCTTCATCTACCGAAAAGTTTGTATTAATGCTTCCGTATTTTGTACCGAAAATTGCGTATGCAGAATTGTAACCCTCTTTTGGGTAGACATAAATGACAAGACCTGTCGGATGGTCAATTTTGAAGTAGCTGTCGCCAATTCTCTGTGATTTGATTTCCTGAATATTCATAAATTGACTCCTCTATTATTTATTCTTTAACACATATACTGTATCAAGTGTAATTTTTTGAGCAGCTGCAATAACTTGCTCCTTTGTTACAGCATTGATTGCATTTGATATTTCTTCAATCGACTGAAACTTTTCATCAAAAAGCTGATTAATATACCAAGCCTCAATACCGCCTACTGTATCATTAGTTGAATAGAAAGAATTAACAATAGCCATTTTTGTAGCATTCATCTCAAAGTCCGTGATATTGCCCTTCTTCATCTCTTCAATTTCATTTAATATACCTTGCTCGGCTTTTTTGATGTTATCACCCTCAACACCGCTGTCAACAGTGATAATTCCTTTTACACGGTCATAGCTTGAAGAACAATAGTAACACAGGCTCTGCTTTTCACGAACATTGCAGAAAAGCTTAGAGCTTGCAGTGCCTCCGAGAATTGCACACATAAGGCGAGTTGCATTTACATCTTCATCCGGAATTGATGTACCTGCTCTAAAACCCATAACAAGCTTTGATTGAGAAAGCTCCATTTCCTCGATTATGTGCTTTGGTTCACTTGCCTCACGGACAACTTCCGTATTCACAAACTGCGGCTGACGGTCTATACCGTTAAAAGCGTTTGCAAACACCTCTTCAGCTTTTTTAGATGAACTTTCACCAACATACATTATTTCAAACCTTGCTGTCTTTAACAGGTTTTTCCATGTATCAAAAAGTGACTGTGGACTGCATTCCTTGATTTTTTCCGCTGTACCGAAACGCTTTATTCCAAACACCTCATCAGAACACATATTTTTTATAAGCTGACCGTTCGCATAAATGCGTTTGTCATTAAATTCTGAATCTATCACATCAAGCAACTGGCGTTTTTCCTGTTCAACATCTGTTTCCGAAAATGCATTATTTGTAAGATTCGGCTCAAAAATCACATTGCACAAAAGTTCCGAAAGTTCCAGTGCCACGCTGTCGCCATCAAAAACATATCTGTCATCAAGAGCAGATGCAGAAATTCGCAAAATCTGATTGTCGCCAATTTTTCTAACTGATGTGCCAAGATCAGCACCGTAAAGTGAACTTAACTTTCTGCTTAACTCGGTAAAGTCAGGATATGCCTTGCAGGAATGTGACAGCACACCGCATAGCAGTGCATTTGCAGACGCATTCTCTTTTGTTAATGGCACAATCATATTTGCTGTAATTTTCATAGTTTTGAAACGGTTGTCCTTTATACTGTTAAAAAATACACCTTTTGCAATTTCATTTCTATTTATAGCAGTCATCATATCAACTCCGTAAACAATTTTCCATTCCATATTATTTTACCACAAATTTGTAATTTATTAAAGCGAAATAAGAAATAAAATTATACATTGCATATTTTGTATGAAACAATTCTCTGCAATTCAGCACTTTGCTTAATTGACAAGGCAGTTAATTGTTTTAATCGACAAATTTTTATTCTAATTTGGAATAATATTTTATTTTTTCCAAAAAATAATTATATTAAAATCATTGAATAATAAAGATTAATATGCTAAAATATCATAATAAAATGATATTATTAACGAAGGTGTATTAAATGAAAAAAAGATTTTTAACACTCATTGTTGCCTCACTTATAGCAACATTAGGTGTATCATTAACCGGATGTAAGGGCGAACAAAGCAGTACCCTCCCCTACATATCATCAAAGGATGAGATTTATTATGCAACTGACGATATGCCTGAAGAGACTCAGCCTGTAACTGCAGAAACAAAGAGCAAAAATACTAAAAACTCTGTTAATCCTGATGCAGATCAGATTGCAGAGGATGCAACATATCCGACGATAGTAGCAAATAACAGTTCATCATCAAATAATATTAATCCTAACGCTTCAAGTTTTGCTTCCAACAGCTCAAGCAAAACATCAAGTGCTATAACACTCAGTTCTACAGCAGTTGACCTTAAAATCGGTCAGAGCAAATCAATTAATGTTTCTGTTAATCTTGATGAGACAAATACCAGCTCCTATTATGCGGAGACAAGCAATGATAATATCTCCATAAGCTGTTCGGGTTCAAAGATTACAATTACCGGCAAAAAGGCTGGAAACGCAACTGTCATTGTAAAATCAGGTAATAAAAAAGCAAGCTGTAATGTTATTATTTTAGGTAATAAAACAGTTGAGACCACTAAAAATATAACTGATGACACAGAGGTTGAATACAAAGAACTTTGCACGGATTATTATCAGGCAAAAATAACTTCCGGTGTAAATATTGATTTTTATAACGACGGCAATGGATCAGTATATAAATCATCTCTCAAAAAAGGTGAAGACCAAACAACAGTAATTGAGGTATCGTATTCAAAACTAAAGGATAAAAAGACATCCATTAACGCTCTTGTCAAGGATTTACGCAAGCAATTCGAGAGCGATATGGAAAAGAATGATGACAGCGAAGAATTTGATATTAAGAATTACAGAATCAACTGCTACTCAGAAAAGCAAAGTAATGGTGAATATACAATTTACTTCTGCTATCAAAAATTATAATGTATGATATCCGGAAATAACGGACGAGCTATTTCGTCCGTTATTCTTATTTCTGGGACAAAAACAGACAAAAAAATAAAAAATTAAAAAAATTTTAAAAAAGTTATTGACAATGATGTTTTACTATGCTATAATAACACTCGTTGAGTTGAGAGACACAACAAAAACAAAATATGCGAGTGTGCTGGAATAGGCAGACAGGCACGTTTGAGGGGCGTGTGTCTTCGACGTACGGGTTCAAGTCCCGTCACTCGCACCAAACTTATAACCTTGAAAATGGCTTAGATAAGCGGTTTTCAAGGTTTTCTTTTTGCTCAAACGTGCCCGTGGTCTTTATCGTGGCCTTTATTTATGCAGTTTTTATGGTATTTCAAGTAAAACAGCTCCACTGTTTAAAGCCTTTTCATTAGTATTTTGTACTGTGTGCGCATAAATGTTTAATGTGGTGCTTGTCTGGTTATGCCCTAACATAGCAGAAACAGATTTAATATATACACCACTTGCTAAAGCCTGTGTAGCTACAAAATGTCTAAAGATGTGTAAATTACGACATAACCATATAAATACACAGAATAACTGACACGATTACTATGAACCGCATAAAATACTTCGTCATCCTAAATAATTTTTTATACCACGCACTGATTAGTTGACACAGATTTTTAATTAGACTATACTTTTAATAAAAGCAAATACACACTCAGTTTAAACTTTTTGCAGACAGAAGGACACCATATGAATAAAATAGCATCCTTTGTAAAAAAGGAAATAGTAATGCTGGTGTCGCTTGCGTTGGCGGCGATATCAGCATTTTTTGTTGTTCCAAGCACAGACTACTTAAATTACATTGATTTTAGAACCCTTGCCCTACTGCTCAGTCTTATGGCAATTATGGCAGGGTTAAACAGGGTAGGCGTTTTTAAGCTACTCGCAGAAAGAATTCTCGGCATGGTCAACACAGTATTTGGTTTGACCATCATCTTTGTTCTGCTGTGTTTTTTCAGCTCTATGCTGATCACAAATGATGTTGCGCTTATTACATTCGTGCCGTTTACGATAATAACTCTTAAAATGGCAGGACAGAGCGATAAGATGATTTATACGGTTATATTGGAAACCGTTGCGGCAAATCTCGGCAGTATGCTTACACCGATTGGCAATCCGCAAAATCTGTATTTATTTTCCGCATATAATATGAAGCTTTCCGACTTTTTTAAAATAGTATTTCCTTATGCGATACTGTCGCTTATCCTACTGATTATTGCGGCATTCTTTTCTGGCAGAGAAAGAGTCAGCGTAAGTGTGGCTTACGAATCGGATAAAATTGATGTAAGATTAATGATTATGTATATCCTGCTGTTTGTTTTAGCTTTGCTTAGCGTTTTTAGAGTCTTGCACTTTGTTGTTCCCCTTACGTCAGTTCTCGCTTCAGTGATTATATTTGACAGACGAACACTTGTAAATGTCGACTATAGCTTACTCTTGACTTTTTTATTCCTGTTTATTTTTATCGGAAATTTAGGAAACATTCCAAGTATAAGTCATATTTTACATACAGTCGTAGATGGAAACGAGGTCATAACAGGAATCGTTACGAGTCAAGTATTTTCCAATGTTCCGTCAGCGATACTCCTATCAGGCTTCACAAGCAATTACGATATGCTTCTGATAGGCGTAAACCTGGGCGGTTTAGGTACGATTATTGCCTCAATGGCGAGCCTGATATCGTTCAAATTTATTCAGAAGGAAAGCGTAAAAACATTTAAATACCTGCTTTTGTTTTCCGCAGTCAACATTATATTCTTAGCGCTTAATATATGTCTGTGGCTAATGATAGGATAATTTATAGAGGCCCATAGGTTAGCGCACCTGTTCCCTATCTTATTTGACATATAGCAAAAGATAAACGCAGTATTTCTAATAATCCTCTGAACCACAGTGCAGTGGTTTTTTCTCTCTATAATAGTAGATATAAAACCGAAACAACAAAAAACTCGAAATTCTGTTAAAATGAATTCCGAGTTTTTTTATTTGAGCAACATCAAATTGATGCTGCTTTAATTATATAAGTTATCCCTTAACTGCACCTGCTACAACGCCTTCGATAATGTATTTTTGACATGCGAAGTAGAAAATTACGATTGGAACGATACTTAGTACAATAAGTGCCATAATGGCTGTTGTATCGGTATGTCCGTAACTGCCGTTGAGATATTGAATGTGAATTGGTATAGTTCTGTAAGTCTTATCAAGAATAAGATACGGAAGCAGATAGTCGTTCCAAATCCACATCGTTTCAAGGATTGCAACAGATATGAAAGTAGGTTTCATAATTGGAAGAACTATTCCGAAAAATGTTCTCATCGGGCCAGCACCATCAACATCTGCTGCCTCTTCAATTTCAATAGGAATTGACTTTACAAATCCCGAGAACATAAACACCGCAAGGCCTGCACCAAAACCAAGATATATGATAAGGATACCCCAAGGTGTGTTAAGCTTTAGACTGTCAGCAGTCTTTGAAAGTGTGAACATTACCATCTGGAATGGTACTACCATTGAAAAAATACAGAAGTAATAAATGATTTTGCAAACGATTGAATTAGATCGCTGAATATACCAAGCGCACATTGAAGTGCACACCAAAATCAGTACAACACCGCCAACAGTTATAAAAAAGCTGCATACGATTGTCTTCCAGAATGGATAATTTCCGTAAAACATACCTGTAATATAGCTTTTAAATCCTACAAAGGTTTCAGCAGTAGGAAATTCAAACGGTCCTGCACTGATACCCGCATTTGTCTTGAAAGAGTTCATAAATACAATGAACACAGGTGCAACATAGAATACAGAAATTACCGTAAACAAAACAGTCAATATTTTCATACCAAGTGTTTGCTTTTTCTTTGGAGGTCTGTCTTTTACTTTAGCCATTACTGCTGCACCTCTTTTCTTCTGGTAAAGTAAAGCTGAGCAAGAGCGATGATAACAACTATTACAAAGAAGATAACGCCCTCAGCCTGACCGACACCACGAGAATTTTGATTTGCGTAGAATGTCTTATAAATATTCAACGCCATCATTTCAGTCTGATAAACCATTGAACCGCTTGACGATACAACGCCCGGAGCACCATTTGTAAGTGCAAGGTTCTGGTCAAATAGCTTGAATGAGTTTGTAAGAGTAAGGAATGTGCAGATTGTGATTGACGGCATCATCATAGGAAGAGTTACATTAGTAAGCACCTGCTTTTTGCCTGCACCGTCAATTCGAGCTGCCTCATAAAGGTCAGCCGGCACACTCTGGAAGCCTGCTATATAAATAATCATCATATAACCAGCTTGCTGCCAACACATAAGGATAATTAATCCCCAAAAGCCATATGTGGCGTTAAGATCAATATTTGAACCAAAGTTCTGAAGAATACCATTAAAAATTAACTGCCAGATATAACCAAGTATAATACCGCCGATGAGGTTTGGCATAAAGAATACCGTTCTGAAAACATTTGAACCTCTGATACCTAAGGTCAGCACATAGGCAACAAAAAATGCAATAAGATTGATTAATATTACCGATGCAACGACAAAAACTGCCGTAAACCAAAATGACCTTAAAAAGCCTTCATTTTGAAAAGCTTTTATATAGTTATCAAAACCTACAAAAGTTGCATTACTTGTTGTTCTGAATTTGCAAAACGACAGGTAAATACCATTAAAGAACGGATATACAAAACCAATAACAAAAGCGGCAAGTGTTGGAAGAACAAATATTAACGAATAAATTTTGCGTGATCGTTTTCTAAACATAATAATTTGCCTTTCATTTACCGAAAAAGGGGAGCGAAGCCGCCCCCCCTTCCGAACATTTGCTTATACTAAATAAATAATATTAATAAAATAATCAGTAGCTTTCAGAATTTAATTAGCCTGCATTTGCAGCAGCATATTCTGTCTTCCAGCCGTCAACGAATGCCTTAACAACATCGTCCCATGTGCCTGTACCAGCTGCGTACTGTGTAAGAGCTGTACCAACACCGTCTTTCCATGTTTCGCTTGGCATTGTTGTGAAGTTCCAGCTAACAGGAGTTTTACCTGATGCTGTGAGTTCGTTATCAATCTTTACAAATACATTAGTAGCTTCCTTAGCAGCCTTGAAAGGAATTACAAAGCCCATTTCATCAGCAAGAGCAGTTGTACCTGCATCACTTGTTACGCACCAGTTAAGGAAGTCAAGAGTTGCAGCCTTATCGTCTTCGCTTGCATCCTTGTTTACACACCAGTAGTTTTCAGAACCTGTGCAAATACCCTGATTAGCTTCGTCGCCTGCACCAACATAGATTGGAAGCATACCGAGCTGATCGTCAGTCATAGTAAATGTGCTCTTTGGATCCTTACCTGTGAGCATAGCATACTCCCAGCTACCGTTCTGATAGAATACAGCCTTACCTGTTGCAAACTCTGTTTCAGCATCTGTACCTGTTTTGTTAGCAAGATCACTTGCCTTGCAAGTTGAGTCTGTGATGTAAAGATCAAAGATATTCTTGTAATTGTCAAGGAAAGAACCCTTAATAGCATCTGTTGAAGAAATGTTGTCCTGCTGATACTCGAAGTAAATCGGGAGGTTAGCAAGGTGAGTCTTAAATCTCCAGTCAGAAGATGAATCCATACCTGCTGATGTGAATGCACCGTCAACGCCGAGAGCTTCCTTGTTAGCCTGAATTTCATCAGCAACAGTCTTTAACTTTTCAAAGCTGTTGATTTCATCAATTGACTTTACAGTAGCAAAATCAGAATCGCAATACTTCTGAAGAAGTTCTTTGTTGTAGATAATACCATATGACTCAATTACATATGCGATGCCGTAAACTGCGTCGCCTTCCTTGAGTGCATAATCCTGTGAAGTAAGCTGTGAGTAAACATCAGACTTTGAAAGATCTTCACAATAATCCTTCCAGTTAGCAAGACCTACAGGACCGTTAACCTGGAAAAGTGTAGGAGCATCTGACTTATCCATTTCAGCAGTAAGTGTCTGCTCATATGTACCCTCAGCAGCAGTCTTTACTGTTACTGCAATGCCAGTCTCCTCTGTGTACTTTGCAGCAAGATTCTGCCAAGCCTGATCTTGCTCAGGCTTAAAGTTAAGATAATAAACCTTACCGTTTTTAGCATTGCCTTCTGCGGAACCGCCCTGTGAAGATTCACCGCAACCTGCAAGTGAACCTGCAGCCATAAGGCCTGCAAGTGTAAGTGCTGCTGCCCTTGTTACATTTTTTCTTTTCATTTGTTTTCACCTTAATTTCTAATAGATTTGTCTGATTTTAATGCCAGACATACATTGAAAAAGCAATTACTTATATGCTTTTTCCATTAGAACAAGAATATCACATAAATTATAAAAATGCAATAGTTTTAATAATATTTTTTATATTTTTTTATCCACTTATTTACCAACCAATGTACATTTAACCATAATATTTTCAGATTTTATTCTATTTTTATGACATAAAATAAGTTTTTCTCGTAAAATATAGCATTTTTATTAGATAAATATCCCTTTTTTACTACCGCAGAGTGAGACTTGATATGCTAAAAAACAAAAAATGCAAAGTTAGATTTTGAATAAAATTTTTTGAATTTAAAAATAAACAAAGCAACAATTTACATTTTTGTAATTATATTAAAATGAACATACTATTGAAAATCTTGTGCATATTGTGTTAAAATCAAAATACTATATATTAGAACAAGGAATTTTGATTTTATGAAAAGTTTTAAACAATCAGCTTTTTCAAGGTTTTTTACCCGTTTTCCAAAGCTTTTGCTTGCCGGACTAATGTATTCTATTTCACTTGCAGTTTTTACAGGTATTTTTTTCTTAATCAGTCGCTTGACAGGATTTAATAATGTTATCATCTGGGGACTTGGAATTATTCCCTCCACCCCATTTCTTGCAGGACTTGTTATGGTAATAAGAAAGTATGCTATTGAAAAGCTGGACGTTCCGATTATCCGCACATTCTTTACAGCTGTAAAAGAAAATCTCAAAACATTTATCTTACACGGCGTTATAACTTATGTAATTGTTGCCTGCTCATTCTTTGCAATTCTTTACTATTACACACTGTCAACTGATGACCCTGTGTTTGGCTCGGTGCTTACGCTTTATTTACTATTCACTGCACTTTTGCTTGTGATGATGTTCTATGTGCCGATTATGACAATTACCTATGAGCTAAGAACTTGGGATATTTATAAAAATTCCTTTTTACTTATTTTCGGTAAAATTCTCCGCAATCTTATTGCTTTCATCGCTGTTATTATTGTGACAGGTATGGCATTACTCGCACTGATATTTTCAGACGGTGCAATGTTCTGGATAACAACAGGTATTATCGTAATTTTGTATCCATTAATTTTCTGTTATATTGTGAATTCAATCATTGCAAAAGGATTGCAGGAATCTGTGGGTCCATTTGTTGGAATAAATTCCGATATAGAATTAACAGAAGCAGATATGGAGCACGAGAAAGAGATTGTTGCTAATACTGACAGCACAAGTGATTACATCTTTGTAAATGGCAAAATGGTAAAAAATACAGCCAAAAATAAAGATGAAGATAAATAAACTCATTTTGTAAAAAATAGACTGTACTAAATAAAATTTTATGGCTTCTTCTTAAAGGAGAAGCCATTGTGTATTTTAAGACAAAGTTTAATAAATTAAATGAAATGTGATATAATATACAAACTAATTTCAAAAAAATTACACTTTAAAGAACTTAAATTTTTTTGAACAAAGTTTTTTACATACCGCACTAATCGGTATACATAAAAATGCCCACAACATACTGTAAAACGGACAAATCTGCCCCTTGATATTAAAACGACAGTTTGAATAATCCCAAACCTTCATTTTAAATTTAAGATTGACTATACAGCCGCAAATAAATTCATAAAAAGTAATTACCGCACTGCCGACAACACATTTGGGTAACATTCGCATAGTTTGGTGCCGTTTGTATATCTTGAATATCGAAAGAAAGCAGGCCCCTCCTGTTATGAGCATTGTCCAGTGTGTTCTGTGACGGTATAAAATTTCAATCATTCCATACACAAGCCCACCTAATGTGAAAAGAAAACAATCGCCTCTAAATTTTTTCATAAAAAATCACCGAATATAGTGTTGACTAAATTCGGTGATTTTATTTACTTTATAATTAAAATAATTTGCGTTATAAGATTTTTTCACACAGCGTTTTTAATTCCACAAAAGAATATAAACAATTAAGTGCTGTAAGCATTGCATTTGTTGACAGATATGAAGGCAAATTAAGGTGATTAAGAAGTTTTTTTCTGTTTTTATCAGCATTTTCCGCTCCTGTAAGTCCAAGACAAAACAAATCTGACTTAGTTATATCCGCAGAAATCTTTTCTTCCTCACCGATAATTGTCGCACCGCTTGCTTTAATTGCATTTATTATAATCTCATCACTCACTCCCTCAACACCGAGCAAGCCTTCCCTACCCTTTTGGGCTTTTCGCTTTTCCTTGCCCTCAATCTGAGGAATGTAACAATGCTTTATCTTGCTTTTATCAACAACTCCACGAAGGAAATTACGAATTACAAATCCTGCTCCGTCGCTATCGGTAAGCACCAGAATTCCACGCACATTAGCTATTTGACGAATTAGATTTTGCTTTTCTTTATCCGAAAACACTCTGAATCCGTTCGTTTCAATAATGGGAGCGTCAACAAGCGACTTGAGCTTTATTTTATCGTACCTGCCCTCAACAATAACAGCTTCTTTAAGCTTGAGCATCACTGTTTTCCCTCCCTTGCCACAAGGAGTAGCCGAGCTATTATCTGCTCCATATATATGCGGATATTTACAGAGGTTGTCTTTAAACGCATTTCGGCCTCCATAAGCACATCAAGACTCTGCCTTAACGCCTCTGTTGACACACCTACGGTCGCTCTGCGAGCTTTGTCAAGTGCAAAGGCACGATTTCTATATGCAAAGTCGGACGCAACATCTTTTGGCAGAACACCACATTCGTTTGCGACTCTTATTCTGTATGCATCAACATAGGCATCACACATTGCACGCAAAATATGACTCGGTTCTTCCTTTTGATAAAAAAGTAAATCAAGGCTGTTGTAAGCATTTTGCCCCTCACCCTTTAACACAGCGTCTGACAAAGCATAAACTCTGGTTTCAAGTGTTACGGTGGCAAGTTTTTCAATATCTTCGAGTGTAATTTCCTCACTCTTTGTATAGGCTGAAATTTTATCAATTTCATTATGCAGCATATTAAGGTCATCACCACAATATGAAATCAGCCTCGCAGCATTAACACGAGAAATCATTTTTCCGTTCTCATTTGCCCATTTTGCTATATATTTTTCAAGCATAGAATGGTTAAGCTTTTCAAATTCGCAGACAGTTCCTATTTTTTCAGTTTGTTTTAAAAACTTATCATAATCAGTTTTATTCTTTACAGGAATATAAGACGGCATTGAAATGATTAAAACTGTTCCCTCATGTTCAGCTGAAATTATGTCAATTAAGCGGATAATAGAGCTCTTGTCCATTTCATCAAAGGCAATGTCTGTTGCCAAAACACAGTTGAACTCGCTCATAAAAGGTATCATATGCAATGAAGCAGCAAAGTCATCAAGCTCAAACACACCTGAAAAAATATGATAATTAAAATCAGACGGATGCTTTCCTGCCACTGCCTTTGTAAGCATTTCTGTATATTTTTTTACAAACAACTGTTCACTGCCGTATATCAAATAAACAGGCGAAAAATTTTTGTTTTTTATCTGCTTCTTTAGCTCAGCTTCCGTTATCTTTGGCATAAAACACCCTCCCTTAAATCAATTATTACATCATTTGTTTCGGCATATATTACATCACTGCATATTTCAATTAAAGAATTATAATCGCTTTCAAATTTACTGCTTGTGTTTGAATATATCAAGTGCTTGCAATTTATCAAGCTTTCGTTTTTAGGTATTTCATCAAGTACTAAGAAATCCGCATTTCTGAAATCATCAGGTAATTTTGATATATCTGCACTGCTTGGCACAATAAGCATTGTACCTCCGTTACCGCTTACAAGTTGATATACAACATCATCAATACAAAGTACAGTATCTGTTGCATTCTCTGAGAGATTCAGTGTAAACATCATATCATTTCCGAAACTCCTTCTTGTCTGACCGTCATAGTCAGAAAGCATATCAAAATCTGTACTGCCATTATCATATACTAAAAGGTTTGAACAGTCAAATTCCGATACAAGCTCAAACTGATAGCGTGCATATTTATTTTTCTGATTTGGAACTATAAGAAAATCAATAATATTATAATCATTAGCAATATCATCTAAAAAACTCTCTGTATTACCTGCACTGCCACCACAGCACAGTACTGAAACATTGTCATTGCTCTTGACTGTGACAGCAATACCGTTGTTAACGGCATATACAGTTGCACTGACATTATCCTTTGTCAACACTATATGTATAAAACATCCTGATATGAACGTTGCAAACGATAACGCAACAGCACATATGGCATATTTAGTTTTACCTTTTATAATATAACCAACTATTACAAGAACGATACTTACGGCAATCCATACATAAAAATACGGCTTATTTGAATTGATTGATGAAAAAGGAACATCTGCAAACAAACCAACAACGAATATTATATATTTTGACAGCAGACCACATAAAAGGCCAATCGGATATGCCAAAAACTCAAGAAAAGGTATCAAATACAATACACTTGCAAACAGCGAGCATACAATTAAAACCTCAACCGCAAGCTGAACAAACAACGACACAAAAAGCACCAACGGTGATACTCTACCGAAATAAATTGTAGAAAAAGGCACAATCCAAATTGATGCTGATAATGAGGCGGTAATTAGGGATAGTAACGCTTTTAGTATATTAGATTTTAATGCTAATTTAGAAATAATATAATCATACATCTTACCCGACCAAAGGATTATTCCTAATGTAGCCGAAAAAGACAGTATAAGTCCAACATCACCCACTGCATATGGATTTGGCAATAGCAAAATCAAGGCTGCAATACCAAGTGAATTGACTGCATCTGAGGTTCTCAAAAATATGCCTGCCGAATACGAAATGATTATCATTATGCCCGACCTCACAACTGACGGCGTAAAACCGGTGACAGCCATAAAAGCAAAAACAAACGCTGATACTGCAACAAAATGCAGAAATTTACTTTTTGTTAATTTCTTTATCAGAAATAAGCAAAGCGACGCAATAACGGACATATGCATACCTGACACAACTATTAAAAATGATGAACCCGTTTTTGTGAAACTGTTGCTTACATTTTGCGGCAACGACAATTTGTCGCCTAAAAGTACTGCACTGCACATTGAAGAATAATCGCTTGGCAACAATGTATCAAGTGATGACTTCATCGCCTTGCGTGCAGTGACCGCATAGCTATAAAGTGAAAAATGTTGCTCGCCTGTGCTTTCAATATGAAAATTATCATCAATATATGTTTTGAAGAAAATACCATCACTCAACAGCGAATTTGTGCTTGCTGCATACACAGTGCAATGAACACTCACCATATCAAATTCAGTAATGTTCAAGTCTGTGTAGGAAGTAAATTGTATTTTTAGTTTTTCATCTACACCATCTATTTTTTCGGTTTGAATTCTGTATTTGGCATAGTTCTCGGTTTTTATAATCTCATCACAAATATAACCTGTTAGATTTATTTCTTTATAAGAATATTTATCAATCATAGGTTCATAATAATAATTCGTATATAGAATTATCGCAAAACTCGCACACATAGCCGTAGCACTTACTATTGCTAATGACCTTCTCAGATTCTTTTTCTTTTTCAAGATTAAGAACACAATCGACAGCACAGCAAGTGCAAGAGAACCAACAAATATACAAATGACAGTAAGCTGTGAATAAAGATAAAAAACGACCGTAAGAACAGAAAGGTATGTTAATCCAATCAATCCAAACAGTCGTTTCATAATAATCTCCGTTACTTGAAGAACAGCGGAAGTTCATCAAGAAAATAAATATCATCTCTGTCCTTTGCATCGCCCTCAGCAAGTACAGCAGCCTTGCCGACAATTTGTGCTCCGGTCTGTTCCACAAGCTTTTCAAGCGCATTAAGGCTTTGACCTGTTGAAATTACATCATCAACAATCAATACCCTCTTACCCTTTAAAAACTCAACATCGCCCTCGCCAAAATAAAGTTTTTGTTCATTTTCGGTGGTAATTGAATTTACATTGACCGAGATTGGGTTGCGCATATAAACCTTAACGCCCTTGCGTGCAACAACATAGTTGCGACAACCCTGGCGGGCAACCTCATAGCAAAGCGGGATTCCCTTTGCCTCTGCTGTAACTACAACATCATGCTTAGGGCAAATCTTTAAAAGCTCTGTTGCAGCCTTTTCGGTAATTTCAACATCACCGAACATAATGAATGCCGCAATGTCAAGATTGTCGTTTACAGGAAACCTCTCAAGCTCACGCTCAAGACCTGCTATTTTCATCTTATATGTATCCATTTTGTACTCCTTAGCACATTTGTTTGGCAAGCTTTTTGCCTCCGAGAATATGGAAGTGCAGGTGCTTAACGGTCTGACAACCATCATCGCCACAGTTGTTTACAATACGATAGCCGTTACCAAGGTTAAGCTTTTCAGCAATCTCAGAAATTTTTGTGAAAATATGAGCAACATAATCAACATTGCTTTCGTCAATCGCATTGGCACAACAAATATGCTGTTTCGGAACAACAAGCACATGAACAGGAGCCTGTGGCTCAAGGTCATAGAATGCAAGAATTTTATCGTCCTCATACACCTTTTTTGACGGAATTGAACCGTCAACTATTTTGCAAAAAATACAATCTGACATTTTAAATTTCATAGCCTTTCCGCCCACAAACATAAGTTTAAAATTCCTACAACCTTATCGTGGGCGGATAAGGCGTAAATGGAAATTCAGCCATCGCTCGTTGCCGCTTGCGGCAAACTGAGCGGGCAATATATCTTCGATAATAACAAGTTATAAAATCCGGATTAGTGTAATTTTCACACTAATCTCTCCAAACGCCTCTTTAGGCAAAAATACATCTTAAACACTATTTTACAACTTAGTTAAACACTCGTCAATATTATTTCTTTTTATCAGTGATTTTCTTTTCTTCACCACGCATAAGTCTGCCGATATTTTCCTTGTGTTTTACAATTACGAATACACCTATAATCAGTGTCGCAACAGTTGACATAATCACATAAGCAAGTGAATAACCGCCATTAAGATAGTCAAACACAAAGGTCATAAGAAATGTAAAAGGTGCATACAGCACAGCGGCAGTAATGCTTGAAATTGAGATAATTTTAGTGCAGATAAACACAATAAGGAAAGCTGCGATAATGCAAATAAAAACTCTCCAATCCTCGGTTGCGATAAGAGCAGCTGCGGTAACAACTCCCTTACCGCCCTTGAAGTGAAAATAGATTGGATATGAATGACCGAGAATACAAAATACGCCTGCAATGTACTTGCCGCAGTTGATAAGCTCATTTGCGAAGATTGCGTCTTGCGAACCTAAAATCTGAGTTGCAAATGAAAAAATAAATCCGCCTATAAGCACTGCAATAACACATTTTAGTGCATCACACACAATGGTAACAATAGCAGGCACCTTACCTACACAACGCAAAACATTTGTAAAGCCTGCATTACCACTGCCCATCTGTCTTATGTCACTTTTTCCTTTGGTGACAATTCTCGTCACAAGGACAGCTGTATTGATACTTCCAAGAAGATAAGCAATAACGGCAGAGAGCAAAATCATCCACCAACAGTTTGATATTACCGAAAATACAAGTTCCATTACTTTTCCCCTCTCTCTCTTATAACAATTTTTACCGGAGTTCCCTCGAGAGCAAAGGTCTCTCTAATTCTATTTTCAAGATAACGCTGATATGAAAAATGGAAAAGCTGTGCATTGTTACAGAAGAAAACAAAAGTAGGAGGCTTTACCGATGCCTGTGTCATATAGAAAATTTTAAGTCGCTTACCCTTGTCTGACGGTGGCTGAACTCGTGTTGTAGCCTGTGCCAGAAGCTCGTTTAGCATACCGGTTGTAATTCTGCGGTTTGCCGCCTCATTACTTAAAACAATACACTCAAACAGCTTGTCAATTCTCAGTCCTGTTTTTGCAGAAATAAACACCTTTGGAGCGTATGACATAAAGGCAAAATCTGTATCAAGCTTTTTCTTGAATTCCTGCATTGTCTTATCATTCTTCTCGATTGCGTCCCACTTGTTGACAGCCAGAATACACGCTCTTCCTGCATCATGGGCAAGGCCGGCAACTTTTGTATCCTGCTCGGTAACACCGACTGAGGCATCAATCATAATAACACACACATCACTGCGTTCAATAGCCATTTTTGCACGCAGAATACTGTACTTTTCAATATTATCATAAATTTTACTCTGACGGCGCAGTCCTGCTGTGTCGGTAAAATTAAACTTGCCGAACTTGTTTTCAACAAGAGTATCAATAGTATCTCTTGTTGTACCTGCAATATCAGAAACAATACATCTTTCTTCATTTGTAATCTTGTTTACAAGAGATGATTTACCTGCATTTGGCTTGCCTATTACAGCAACATTGATAATTGTTTCGTCCTCCTCCATAGAGTAGTCAAAGTCAATACATTCAAATGCTCTGTCAAGCAAATCACCTGTGCCGTGTCCGTGAACAGCAGAAACCTGTACAGGGTCACCCAGCCCAAGATTGTAAAACTCATAAAAATTTGCATCAGGCTCACCGACACCGTCGCACTTGTTTACGCAAAGCACAACAGGCTTGCCTGATTTTTGAAGCATCTGTGCAACATCCATATCTGTTGCCACAAGTCCGCTTTTTAGGTCTGTAACAAGAATAATAGCATTTGCTGTGTCAATGGCAAGCTGTGCCTGACGACGCATTTGAACAAGAATTACATCATCAGATTTTGGTTCTATACCACCTGTGTCAACCACAAATGCTGATTTTCCGCACCATTCAATGTCGCCGTAAATTCTGTCACGAGTAACACCAGGGGTATCATCAACTATTGAAAGACGCTGTCCGATAAGCTTATTGAAAAGCGTTGACTTGCCGACATTTGGTCTGCCGACTATTGCTATTACGGGTTTATTCATATACCTAAACTCCTTTTTATTAGAGTTGAACTCACCGTTCATTATTTTTCGATTATTATTTTACACAAAAGACACAGAATAATCAATATTCTTTATCATCACAATATAAATTTATTTATCTAAAAAGCATCCGGGGGGGCTGCACCTATCCGAGCAGAAAGCACCATATAAAAACACCCTTTTGTGCCAGACTGTTTCCGTGCAGTTTCCTATAAATAAAAAAACAAAAGGGCAACCAAGGTTGCCCAAAATGTTTTGTAAATTAATCACTCTGCGTCTTTAGCTATAACCTGTCTGCCGTTATACATACCGCAGTTACCGCAAGCTCTGTGAGCTGCCTTATATTCGCCGCAGTTTGGACATACAACAAGTGTTGGTGCGTTAAGCTTCCATACTGTTGAACGTCTTGAACTCTTTCTTGCGTGTGATGTTTTTCTCTTTGGTACTGCCATTACAAAGACCTCCTTATTTATATTAATCCATAAGTTGTTTAAGTATCTCAAGCCTTGGGTCAATTTGTTGCTTGTTACAGGAGCACTCACCAACATTCAGGTTTTGTCCGCAAACAAAGCACAAGCCCTTGCAGTCACTTTTACAAAGATTTTTTTGAGGAAGTGAAAGCAATACATCAGAAATAACAATTTCATCAAGCTCGAGTATAAAATCAGGTGTTTCAATATAATCGTCGTTGCCGTCATCAACTAAGGTCTGAGCTAAATTATGGGTAAATACCATATTCATTTTCTTTGTAAATTCATTTGAGCATCTGTCACAATTACGAGTATAATCAAATGCCACATTAAGCTCAAGACTTACAAGGCTTGCTCTGTTCCTTGCTGTTGCGGTAACATCAAGCGGAGTCTTGAATGGAAAAACGCCGTCAATGTCAATATCTGCAATATCAAGCTCGTAATTAACTTGTTTTTCTTCGCCCTCATTTTGAAAGACTGATTTAAGTTCAAAAAGCATGATCGCACCTCTTGACCGCATAACGCATATTAAAACGCTGTCTAATATTATACAAAAGGATTCTTCCTTTGTCAACTGAAAAATATCATAAATTATGTAATATTTTTAAGAAAAATATCATCTAAAACAGATAATATTCTAATATAGAATATTAAAGTAATATCCGCTTATGAATTATACCTCTGCAATAACCTCAACCTCAACCAAAACATCCTTTGGAAGCTGTTTTACTGCAACGCAGGAACGAGCAGGTTTTTCTGTAAAATACTTTCCGTAAACACCGTTAAAAGCAGCGAAATCCTCCATATTTTTGAGAAAACATACTGTCTTTACAGCCTTTTCAAGTGATGTGCCGGCAGCCTCAAGAACATTTTTAAGGTTTGTGCAAACCTGTTCTGTCTGCTCCTCGATTGTTGTTGTCTCAACATTGCCTGACTGCGGATTAATAGCAATCTGACCTGATGTAAACACCAAGCCATTAACCTTTACAGCCTGTGAATACGGGCCGATTGCGTCCGGTGCATTTTTTGTATAAATCTTTTCCATTATAAATACCTCCATTTTTACAAATAAATATGCATTATATAAGTTTAAATCCTGCTCCTATAAGAGCATCGGTAATTTCCTTTACATGATTAAAGTCACGAGTTTCAAGAACAATTCTCAAGTAACAGCCTGTAACATCACTGCCCTCACTCGCCCTTTCGTGATGAACAGAGATAACATTTCCGCCTCTTTCGGCAATAATTTTTGAAACAGCAAGAAGCTGACCGGGCTTATCCTGAAGTTCAACACAAATTGTCTGCTGTCTGCCTGTCATCAAAAGACCACGCTTGATAACACGGGAAAGAATTGTTACATCAATATTACCACCTGACACAACGCAAACAACCTTTTTGCCTTTGAGAGGCAGTTTGTTGAACATTACGGCAGCAACAGGAGCTGCACCCGCACCCTCTGCAATCATCTTTTGACTTTCAATAAGCTGTAAAATTGCAGACGAAATCTCGTCATCAGTCACGGTAACAATTTCGTCAACATATTTTTTTACCAGTTCAAAAGTATGTTCACCCGGTTCCTTAACCTGAATACCGTCAGCAATAGTAGAAACATTATCAAGATGTACAGCCTCGCCCTTTTTAACAGACTCATACATTGAAGGGGCACCCTCCGCCTGCACTCCATATACCTTGATGTTAGGGTTAAGATTTTTAATTGCACAAGCAACGCCTGAGATAAGACCGCCGCCGCCGATTGCACACACAACAGCATCAACATCAGGCATTTCGTCAAGAATTTCAATTCCGATTGTACCCTGACCTGCAATTACATTTTCATCATCGAACGGATGAATAAATGTGTAGTTATGTTCGTCACGCTGTCTTAAAGCTTCGGCATATGCATCATCATAAACGCCCTTTACCATACAAACATCGGCACCATAGTTTTTAGTTGCCTCAACCTTTGATATAGGTGCACCGTCAGGCAGACAAATGATTGACTTTATGCCGTACTTTGTTGCGGCAAGAGCCACACCCTGTGCGTGATTACCCGCAGAGCAGGCAATTACTCCCTTGGCTTTTTCTTCATCTGAGAGCTGCGAAATTTTATAACCTGAACCCCTTACCTTAAATGAACCTGTATTCTGCAAATTCTCAGGCTTGAGGTAAACCTCGCATTCAGAAGAAATTTTTGAAGCCCTTACAATGTGGGTCGGTCTGATTACATCTTTTAATACATACGATGCATGATAGATTTTATCAAGTGTTAGCATAATATTTCCATAGTCTTTCCGCCCACAAATATAAATTAAAAATTCCTACAACCTTACCGTGGGCAGATAAGGCGTAAACGGGAAATTTGCCATCGACCACTGTCACGCAGGGACAATTATGTCGGGCGATGGCAATATAAATTCGGAATAGCGTGATTTTTATCATTGCTATTCCTTTATTGCTTTATCCCTATTATTGTAAAACTTTATCTCAAAAAAATCAAGTTATTTTAATTTCGCTTTATAAGTTTATTATAAATGTAAGCACCAAGACGCAAATATTTACTTATAAAGCAGATGTAAAAATGAATGTTACCTTAATAACTAAGTCTAAATTTCGTGACTCCGCATTATAAATTCTGCTAAACTTGTATAGCGAAAGTAAAAAAGCGAAGAAAGTCCTCTGCAAAAATGCAGAGGACTTTCCCCAAAAGAGAATTTATGAAAAAAAGATTATGAGTTAATTATATATGAGATAAAAGAAACTTAACCGTATACAGAAGACGAGAAAGTAAAATCAAACAATATTATCTATTACTGTTTATAATTTTTGTGTAATATTATCTTTATAGAAAGTATTTTAACATATTATTTTTATAAAGTAAATACTTTTTTTAAATTATTATAATCCATATACATTATCTTCGCCCCTGGCGTACTTTTTGACAGTTTCAATAAACAGCTTTGCAGACGGATTTGCAATGTTCTTTGCCCACGCCATTACATAGGCAATGCTTGTGTCGGCATCTTCAATAGGATAGATATCAGTGTATTCACTTGATGTAAATTTTGCAAGCGAATTCGGAACGACCGACGCTCCGATACCTGATGAAGCCGCAACATACATTGAAACAACATCTTCAAATGAACTATCAATACTTGGTGAAATATGGAATGTACGGAGCAAATCCATAATCTCCATATAAACAATCGGACAAACCGATTCAGAGAGCAACAAAAGCTTTTCATTTGCTATGTCACGCAAGCTCACACTATTTTTGTTCTTAAAACTGCCGTTTTTTGATGTCACAACAGATAAGCTTTCATAATGAGTAACAATCGACTCAATACCCGAGTTTTCAGGCACCATATCACGGGGCATAAAGCAAAAATCATACTCGCCGCTTGTAATAGCCTGATTACGGTCTGCACCGTCTAACTGCTTGACATCAATCACAATGTTAGGGTATTTCTCGGCAAAATCAGCAATACATTTTGACGGAAATGACAATGATGTCACATCACATCCAAGCGTTACTCTGCCCTGTCCTCCGTCGTGCATCTGCTTGATAATTGTTTTTGCCTTTTTGAGCGTGTCAACAATATCAATAGCATACGGAAGCAGAGTTTTACCCTCATTGGTAATTATCACATCTCTGTGTGAGCGTGTAAAAAGCTGCACGCCAAACTCTTTTTCAAGGTCGCTTACATAACGGCTGACTGTTGACTGAGATACATAATTTCGTCTCGCTGCCTCAGAAAAATTGAGTGTTTGTGCAACAGAAATAAAGCAATTTAGTTGATTAATGTCCATATTGTAACCTCACATCATTCAAATTTATTTTTATATTCCTCTGAAAAATTACGATTCATATTTTTGTTGTGCTTTTTTATGTAAGCATCTGAAATTTCTTCTGCTGTAATTTCAAACCTCAGCAGTATATCATTATAGTACATAAGCACATCGCTCATTTCCTCTAACGGTCTATGCAGAAATAGAAAAAAACAACACAAATATCATAATATTTGCATTATGATGTATATTGAAATATTTTCCGTCTCCTGCTATAATTTAAGTATAGCATAAGAATATGCAAAATGTAAATAACAAAAAATTAAATTGAGCAAGGAGCTTACAGTTATGAAAAAAATCGTAATCACCGGTATGGGTGCAGTTACCCCTCTTGGCATTGGCGTTGATACATTTTGGGAAAACCTTACAGCAGGCAAATCAGGCATTGACACAATCAAAAGCTTTGACCCCTCAGAGCTTGCGGTTCAGATTGCAGGCGAGGTTAAGAACTTTAACCCCTCTGAATACATACCAAAGGATTTAATCAGAAAAACTGATCCATTTATGCAGTACGCATATATTGCTGCCGAAGAGGCAATAAATCAAAGCGGAATCACTATTGAACCTGAACGCACAGGTATCGTAATGGGTACAGCTATGAGCGGTATTTCTACTATTGCATTTACACAGGACGCTTTAAGCGGTGCATCTCATAAAAAGGTTGGTCCTCGTTTTGTTCCGAAAATTTTAGGTAATATTGCCGCTGCAAATATCGCCATTGATTACAACATTCAAGGACCGCAATTTACTGTAAGCACAGCTTGCTCATCAGGCGGTGATGCTATAAATACAGCTGCTATGTGTATTCAGGCAGGCAAGGCTGACATTATGCTTGCTATCGGTGCAGAGTCTGTACTCTGCCCTCTCGTAATATACTCACTTGCAAACGCAAAGGCTCTTTCAAGAAGAAATGACTCTCCTGCTACTGCAAGCCGTCCTTTTGATACATCTCGTGACGGTTTTGTAATCGGAGAAGGCGGTGGTGCTCTTGTTCTTGAAACAGAAGAACACGCACTTGCAAGAGGCGCAAAAATTTACGGTGTTGTAATGGGATGTGGCAATACAGGTGACGCTCATCATGTTACTGCACCTCATCCCGAAGGCAGAGGCGCTATGGCTTGCATTAAGCTTGCACTTAATGAAGCAGGTCTTAATCCTGAGGACATTGGATATATCAACGCTCACGGAACAGCAACAAACAAGGGCGACACAGTTGAAACATCTGCAATTAAAAAGGTATTTGGCGACAATCTGCCATATGTAAGTTCAACAAAGGGTGCAACAGGTCATATGATGGGTGCAGGCGGAATCACTGAAGTAATCTCCTGCATCAAGGCTATTGAAACAGGCGTTATTCCACCTACAATCAACCTTAATGAAGTTGACCCAGAATGTGCAGGCATTGATTTTGTTGCTAACACAGCAAAAAAAGCCGACATCAACTATGCTATGTCAAACGCCTTTGGATTTGGCGGTCAAAATTCAAGCGTTATTGTGGGCAAGTATTAAGTCAATAACGCAGAATTAACGGTTAATACATTATCATTAATTTCATGATAATGTATATTCACAGATAAAATTATAAAACTACTTGTAACCAAATTGAAATGAGGATATTTATGAACTTAACATACAATGCAGATATGTTTATCGATACATTTGAACATGAATTCACTTGGCTGAACGGATTTATGCGTAATGTAAGCCGCTTCGCTGACCGCAATGCAGCAGTTGATGCTATAAGCGGTCAGACCTGGAGCTATGCAGAGCTTAACAGAGAAGCAAACAAGCTTGCTAATGCACTTAAAACAAAACTTGTAAAAAGCGATATCGTATTTGTTCAGCTTTACAATTCTCCGCAGTTTTTATTCAGCCAAATTGCTACACAAAAAATCGGTGCAATCTTCAATCCTGCAAATTTCAATCTGTCTCCCGGTGAAACTGCCGAAATTATTAATCACAACAAGCCAAAAGCTTATATATATGATGTTGAAATACTTGACACAGCCGTTACCGCTTTGGAAATTTCTACGCACAAACCTGAAATTGTGATAGCTGTTAATAATTCCAACAAAGAAATTTCACTTCCTGACGGTCACATAGCTTACGAAGACTATACCGCACAGTCCGGCACAGAAAATCCTCCAATCGACTTCAATCCTCATATTTACGATGAAGTTATCAGATTGCAGACTTCAGGCACAACAGGTACACCAAAGGGTGTTCCGCTCAATAATATCAACGAGGTTATGTCTGCTCATGATGTTATTATGCATTATCCGCTTAACCCGACCGATGTAACAATGAATATGACACCTTGGTTTCATAGAGGCGGTATTCATTCAGGCGGACCTACTCCTACCCTTTATGCAGGTGCTTCACTTGTTATTTTAAGAACATTTAATCCAAAAGTATGTCTTGAATGTGTTGAAAAATTCGGCATAACCTACCTTACCGGAGTTCCGTCAGTGCTTACACTGCTTGCCACCCGTCAGGAAAAGCATCCTTCCGATATTTCTACACTTAAGGGCATCACAACAATGGGAAGTCCACTTGAAAAAGAGGCTTGTATTCGCTTTCAAAAGGTACTCACTCCAAATATTTTTAACGGCTACGGTACTACAGAAACATTTTGGAACACATTTCTGCGTCCTTATGATTTACCTGAAATGTCAGGCACTGCAGGTCGTTCATGTACAGACGACGAAGTAAGAATAGTCAATATGTATGACAACAAAAAGGCAGAGCCTGATGATATTGTGCCTACTGATAATAAAACTGCTGGCGAAATCATTATCAAATGCCCTGCAAAAACAACCTATTGCTATGTCAATAACGATAAGGCAACAAGCGAAAAATTCTATAAGGGTTGGATGTACACAGGTGACATCGGAACTTGGAATGATAAGCAGTATGTTACTATTGCAGGAAGAAAAGACGATATGATAATCAGCAAGGGTGAAAATATTTATCCTGCACGAATCGAAGAGGTTATCAACCGTCATCCAAAGGTTCATGAATGTATTGTAACAGGTGTACCGGACAGCACAAGAGGCGAATCTGTAGTTGCCTATGTTATTAAGGCTGACGACACACTGACGGTTGCAGAACTCATTGAATACTGTTCGTCATCACCAAATATTTCAAAATATCAGGCACCGAGATACTATCGCTTTGTTGACGAACTGCCTCAGACAGCAACAGGCAAAAAGCAGCACTTCATCATCAAAAAACAAGCAAAACTTGACCTTGAAAACGGACTATTATTAAGAAAGTAAGACGGTTTTATGACAACATATTCTCGACAGGCTCAATATTACGAAACCGACCAAATGATGGTTGTACACCATTCAAATTATATTCGGTATTTTGAGGAAGCACGCAATAATTTTATGAAGCAAATAGGCTGTGACATCCGAACTATTGAAAGCAACGGAATTGTAATTCCTAATGTTGACGCTTATGCAAAGTATATTAAACCTATAAGATTTTTTGATGAATTTACAGTTGAAACTAAGCTTGTAAGATTTAACGGAGTCAGCTTTGAGTTTGAATACAAACTCACACTTCAAAACGGTACAATAGCGGCAACAGGACATACCGCCCATTGCTTTGCTACCGAAAACAATTTATCACCTGTGAGTATAAAAAGAAAATTTCCTGATTTTTACGAAAAAATGAAAAATCAAATTGAGCGCTGAATTTAATCCCACTGCATTACAGCAGTGGGATATTTTTTTGCACAAAACACGAAGTCTATTATTATTGCTAAATTTAGTTGATTTATTTAATATTTTTAACAAATTTATAATTTATATATTGAATTTTCTGTTAATTATGTTATAATATAAACAACAGAAGAAAAGTTCTTCTGTTACTAAAATCATAAAAGAGGTACAGCGCAATGATTAATACAGTATATGAAGACGACTTTGTTCAAAAGGTCTTGCAAGCCGACAAGCCTGTAGTTGTTGACTTTTATGCCGACTGGTGTGCTCCGTGCAAGAAGCTTTCACCAATCTTAAATGATTTATCTACCACATACACTGAATTTGATTTTTATAAAACAAACATTGACGAAAATCCGAGACTTGCCGATACATTTGGCATTAACTCAATTCCAAATATTCTTATTTTTAAGAATGGAGAAGTCTGTGATAGTTCAATAGGTTTTACATCAGCAGAAAGAATTCGTATTTTTTTAGAAAAAAATAGGTGAAATAAGTGAAAATTATACTCAACAAAGATAAGACGATTGTAAAAAATGTAAGAGAAAGCATTGCCCGCACAGGTGGATATTGTCCCTGTATGTCAGTGAAAAGTAGGTCAACCGTATGTATATGTGAGGACTTTCTTAATAAAATTGCTGATCCCGACTTTGAGGGATATTGCCATTGTCTTATGTACTACAAACAAAAATAATAAAGTCCTGTTTCGTATCACTTTATTGTGAGATATGAAACAGGACTTTGCTTTTTTATAACTACTTCAAACAAGTAAAAAAACTGAGAAGTTGATAAATGAATATCTGCAATAAATTAATCTCCTAAAGCGTTATAGCATTAGGAGATTTTTACTGTGTAATTTCGCATTTTCAAATACTTTCAAATGTTTACACAATTTGATAGTGTTCTTCATATCACAAGTACTAATTTATTCAGTATTTATCCGCATTTCGGCTTGTTTATCGCAAAAAAATAACGCCCTTATAAAAAGAGCGTTTGGCTGGGCTGGCGGGATTCGAACCCACGAGATGACGGAGTCAAAGTCCGTTGCCTTACCGCTTGGCTACAGCCCATTATAATAATAGCCGCACAAAATTATTAGAATAATGTGCGGCTGTGGTGACCCATCGGAGATTCGAACTCCGGACACCTTGATTAAAAGTTTTAGAAACAAACTGCATTATTGTCATATTTATTAAGTAATTTATCTATATGAGAATTATATTTTTGGTTTAATATACGTTGCTGAGCAGCGAGATGCACATATTTCTGTGTCATTGTAATACTCGTATGACCTAATAATATTCGCAAGGATTCTACATCACCGCCATAGTATATGTAATTGGTTGCAAATGTATGTCTAAGCAAATGCGGATATATTCGCTTAATTCCGGTATCAATCTTTAAATCCTGAAAAAAGCACTTAATTGTATTTCTCGTTATTGGCTCACCATTTTTATTTTGTAATAAGTGATTATCATATGGATTTGAAATATTGATAAACTTCTTCATATATTTTTGTGTTTCTAAACCAAAAGGTACTAAACGCTCTTTATTACCCTTACCAATTACAAGCATTGTATGATTAATAAAATTAATATTATCACGCAAAAGTGTTACTATCTCCCCTCTTCTGAGTCCGCTATCAACCATTAGTAAGCAAACAAGCTTGTTTCTAATGCCAAAAAAGGAATTATCAAATGAGTTAAGTAAAATTTCCACTTCTGCATCAGAAAGTGGCACGATATTTCTTGTTTCTGCTTTTATGAGTTTCAAAGTTCCTACATCAGTAACTAAATTTGAATCGTTAAGCCAATTAATAAACACCTTAACAGCTCTACTATAGGTTTGTAATGTTATTTTCTTAGTATTAGGATTTGATAATAATAAATGAGCTTTATATTCGTCAAATATTTTCGAACTTATATTTTCTACTTCAAATATTTTCTTGGAGTTACAAAAATCAATAAATGGCGGAATATTATAATTATAATAATATAGTGTTTCATCACTATTGCCCCTGCTAAAATTATCCTGGATAAATAACGAAAATGCTTCGTTTAAATTCATTGTCTTATCAGCTCCAACAGTTACATAGTATAACAATATTGTAATTATTTTTACATAAAAGTCAATATAAGCTCTATATCTTCACACTCGAGTGTCCCTCCGAGGGACACTTTTTAATATAAAAAATTGAAAGGAGAAAAACAAATGAGTGTATTATCAGAAATTTATGCAATCAACTCGGTTGTAGGTTTTTATGGTGACAAGGCAATCGTCAAGCAAGATGACGGAACTCTCTTTTATGCAGAAGTACCGCAAAACTTAATCATGATAGGTGAAACAATAAATCCTCGTGATTTAATTAGCTTGTCACATTTGCCTGTTGAACAGCAGAAAGAAATAAAGAAACAATACGCAGACTGCGAGGTGGTATAAGTGACAAAGTATTCTCAAGCTGCTGCTAAAGCTGAAGAAATGAAAAAAGAGCTGCAACAAAAGGTTATTAATTTTGCAGAAAACTTCAAACAAAATCCGCAGGATATTGCAGAATATCTTAAATTCTCTTCTCAGTTTTATAACTACAACAGCAGAAACACTATGCTCATCCGTTCTCAAAATCCCGGTGCAAGATTCTGCAATAGTTTTAAGCAATATCAGAATATGGGCTTGCAAATCAAAAAAGGCGAACACGGAATGAAAATTCTTGTACCAACGTATAAGACTTATCTTAAAATTGATGGCGGCCTTGTTGCTTTGTCAAATGCTACGCCTGAACAGAAAAAAGCCTATAAAGAAAATAAAACTGAAAGCACACAAAAGTTGTTTTTTAAAGTGGGGACAGTTTTTGACATATCTCAAACAAATTGCCCTGTTACAGATTATCCTAAATATCTTGATTTAGGATATAAATCAGAGCAGCACGCTGAAATTTATGGAGTTCTAAAGTCTTATGCAGAAAACACTCTGAATTGCCCGGTTAATGAAAATGCTTTTAGTTCTGTAACCCTTAGAGGTTATTACTCTCCGGCAAACAATAGTATATCATTAAGCGGAAATTTTAAAGATACTACCAGGCTTAGTATTTTTTCTCATGAACTCGCCCACGCTGTGTTACATAATGATATGGAGCTTGAAAGGCCAACAGAACAAATGGAGTTTGAAGCTGATGCGACATCAATAATGATACAGCACTACTGTGGTATTGAAATATCAGAAAGCAGATTGAGGCATATTTCTGATTGTTATAAGCAAATGCTTGCAAATCCCAATATACCAGATAAAGCAGTAACAGAATCACTTGACAGAGCGCATCAAGCATATAAGCAAGTGGTAACTGCTGTTAATTCAGAATTAAATCCGGAGACACAGCAAAAGGAAGTACAGGGCAAACAAAAGCAAACACGAACGAAAAAACTTCTTGATTTGCTTTTAAGTACTGTACCTGAAAATCAAACAGCTTCTGATAATTTGCAAAGCATTAATAAATTTTATGATGATGTTGATTTACTTGCCAAATATGAAGAAAAGCACAATGTACCGAATGATGAAAGACTTACGGAGTGGTTTGGCGATTATGGCATGAATGTACCAAAGCAAAAAGCAACACCACAAGCAGTTGAGCAAAGGTTGAAACACTTTAAAGGTCTTGAGGTAAATAATAATCAAACAACTTTACTTCAAACTAATCAAGTAAATAACACTCAGCCTCAGCATTTAGAACAGAACAGTTCTCAGCTCATACAAACTCAGACTTCCACGATGCCACAACAGCCTATATTACCCGGTCAGCTTCCTAATATGGGTATGGGCGGTATGAATTTCGGAATGTAACATTTATTGACTGCAAATAAGCAGTCTTTTTTTATTTTCAAAAAACAAGTGTCCCTCGGAGGGACACTTGTAAAATAAAAAATCAAAACAAATTACTGGGGGAAATTAAAATGAAAGAAATGAAAACATCAAACGCCATTAAAATTGCAATCTACAATAAAAAAGGCGGTTGTGGAAAAACAACTACAGCCGTCAATTTAGGAGCTGCATTAGCGTTGTTAGGTAAGCATGTATTGCTTGTAGATTTTGACCCACAGCGTTATCTCTCAAAGTGGTTCAATCATGGAACGAACGATTTGTCTGATGGAAAACCTACAGCATCAGAACTAATATATAATTCAATCGCAGGAATTAATGTAGATTATAATTCCTATATTTGCCATAACGATAAGGAAAACTTTGACTTCATACCGACAACAAAACTTTTATCAGGTATGCTTGGATTTCTTGCTACACTTGAGAAAAGAACAAATCTTGTTGCTTCGATCTTTAAAGATGAATTTTTTAATAAATATGATTATATTATTTTTGATTGCCAAACCTCTCTTGATTTACTCGTTTCAAATGTTCTTTCAGCTTGTGACAAGTTACTTATCCCAGTAGAAGCAGATTTAAAATCTTATGATGCTGTGCCAGAACTGATTAATGATCTTATGCGAGAAAAGAATGATACTGATATCAAAAAATATATTGTTGGCATGCTTGTAACAATATATCAGACAGGCACAAACCATTCAAATATAGTTTATAATGCCCTTAAGGACAGTTACGGTGACTTGGTTTTTGATACATATATTTCAAAGAGAACTGAAGCTCAAAATGCTTACGGATTTCATCACAGTAGTGTTTCCGACCCTAAATCTGTTGTCGGTGCTCAATACATTGAAGTAGCACATAAGGTATTGGAGGTGTGCGGTAATGAAAAAAATGTTTGATGTTAAACCTCAAGTCTTAAAAACACCGGAACAAGCATATTCAGAGTTGCTCGGCAACAGCTCTGAAAATCAAATTGTCGATATAAAAATTGACTTAATTGATACTATTGATGACCAGCCACATAAGATACACACAGATACAGTTCAGCGTATTGCTGAATCAATGAAAATCTACGGACAGCTTGAGCCGGCAACTGTCGTACCAAAGAAAAATGGAAGATTTGATTTGCTTGCCGGCAGACACAGACGGTTAGCTTGTATTGAAAACGGTTTTGATACCTTAAAATGTATTATACGCAAAGAGGATAACCCTGACAAACAGCGTTTAATTTTGCTTGCAACAAATAATGACCGAAATACGGATTATTCACCCTCTGAGCTTGCATATTCATATCTTGAGCAAATGGAACTGCTCAAAAAGCTTGGCAGTAAGGCAACTGCATCACAAATTGCTGAAGGAAATAATACAAACCGAAAAACGGTACATAAATATATTCAGCTTACTAAACTTATCAAACCTCTGATGTCAAGGGTTGACAGTGGCGCAATTACTGTCGGCGCAGGTTATGAGCTTGCTTTCCTTACAACACAACAGCAAACAAATCTTATTAACTTTTTGCTAAATCACAGTGATTGCCATATTACAAAAGATATTGCAAGAGAAATTCGTGACAATCCTGATAATATATACGGTATCTTTTTCAAAGCTAAAGATGACGTTACTTCTGAAACTGAACAAGTAGTGTCATCAACAGATGCTGAAAACATTGATGATACAGAAGAACAAAACAGTTCCACCCCATCTAACAAAGAAGATAATAACAACTCATCTGCTGAACCTAAGAAGGAATATACTGACATCTCTTCCCTATCTCCAGGATTAAAAGACAAACTATGTAATATAATCATTTATCAAACAAGAATTGATAAAGAAATTGTATATGGTTTTTTTACTCCGCAGGATACAAATAAATACCTTAAAGAGCTTAGCAAAGGACGTTTTGGTATATCTGACGGTAAATATATTTATTCAATAACTCCAAAACAAATAGAAATACTAATTGACGGAAAAAAATATATTTTGTCTTTCAGTTCGGTAGATACTTTAATAAGAGAGTATTTGAGAAAGTACTATACTCCAAAAAAGCTTGCTACCTTATATGAAAGTAATGAGGAGGCATAAAAACAAAAAATAGCTTAATCCGAGTATCCTCTGGTACTCGTTTTGATACTGTGCCGTTGCAGTCAATGACTGTGACGGCACAATTATATTATGTGTCCCTCGGAGGGACAGAAAAGGATTAAATTCATGAAAAAATATATTAGTTTTATTTTATTAGCAGCTTTCCTGCTATCTGCTATTTGCCTTACAGGTTGTGATTGGATAGATAGTCTAACTATATCTTCTGATGATGAAAACGAAGATGTTAAACTCACATTTGAAGCTATGCTCTATGATAATCAGGGCAATAATTATGTAACATTTAAAGGGAATTCATTTAACATAACACCAAATAAACAGAAACAATGGGGTTATGACACAAACGGAAGTTGGATAAGTTGGTACGAAACAAGTTCTGTCGTATCTATTGATATTGACGGTCATCCGGTAGATACTTGTGGTAGTACTGTACTATTCAAGGATTCAAGAATTGAAATCAAACCTCTAACTGTTGACATCGGTATTCTGGATAGCTCAGATGAATCAGGTTATACAGCTAACATAAATGACTCCGTGTTGAAGAATTATTTTGCTTTAACTAATTGGTGGTTTGACACACATGAAAAAGGTCAAGGTAAAAGCCGAATTATATTGATTCAATCACAAGACGGATATAATATCGGAGTTGTTGAAGGTGCAGAGGTTTACTGGGAAGTTTCCGAAAATCTACCCAAAACAACGCTTCTCAAGATTGATGATAAACCATTGTACATACATCGTTGTAACTTTACAATCATTGATACAGCTCTGTTCAATAATGTAGTTATGCCTACAGAATAAAAATCAAGTAAAGGAGAGCTGTAATCAGAAATCGAAGAAGTTAACTAATATGAAAAATAGCTTAATTCGAGTATCCCCCGGTACTCGTTTTGATACCGTGCCGTTGCAGTCAATGACTGTGACGGCACAAATTATATTATGTGTCCCACGAAGGAACAGGAAAGGACTAAAATTATGAAAAAATTTATAGCAATTTTAATGGCAATAATGATTGTAATAATGTCAATAAGCTCTGCATCAGCAGCGGTCGTAAGCACAGCAGATGAAATAAGTGCCAGTATAAAAGTCGGTGATGTAGACGGAAGCGGTAAGATTACTATTGATGATGCAACCGCACTTCAGAAGTATCTTGCAAATATATCAAACAAAACTTTTTACAAGTCAAAAGCCGATTATAACTATGACGGAAAAATAAGCATTGATGATGTATCAATGCTTCAAAAAAGCCTTGCAGATATGATTGTTGAATACAGCAATGGCTATTATGAAGTTGATAGAAAAAATAAAAAATGTAATTTAATAAACTATCACGGTACAAGCTCAAGTGTTACCATTCCATCAACTGTTAATGGTTGCAATGTAACAGAAATTATGTCTTACTCATTTCAAAACAACTCAAGTATTGTAACTATTACAGTACCAAACACAGTGATTAAAATTAATGATTATGCTTTTTATAACTGCAAAAATCTAACAAAAATGATTTATAAAAACAAAAATATGAAGTGGGGCTATTCTTTCGTTGAATGTCCTAAATTTCAAAGTATGACATTAGGGTGATACTATGGGATTCATTATTGGAGTATTTGTAGGTGCATTTTTAGGAGTTTTAATCATGACGTTTTTTTATGCAGCTACAAGAAAGTAATATTAAAATAGACAACAACTACTTATTCGAGTATGTTTTCATATTTTTTCCTTTTGTGAGAGGGATAAAATCCCTCTCACCCCTAACGGGAAATATAGAACAAGTGTCCCTCGGAGGGACAGATAGGATGCTTATGACTAAAAAATCATTTCGTATTTTAATGATTATTTTAATAATCATAACGCTCGTAGCGATTGGATTAATTGTTTATCCTACAATTTCAAAAATTGTTACTACACAGCAAGCAGTTGATGAAACAGAAAGTTTTGATGAACAGGTTCAAAATATAATTGATATTTCCAATGACGGCAACACGGAAGATAATTTATCAGAACAAACATCAAAACTATTTGAATCAGCATATAATCAAGGTTTGATTGACAGTGAGGGCTACGCAATTAATAGTTCCGGCGTTCGTACATCAGATTATCCGGTATATTTCAAACAGAATCTTGACAGATTGTATCAGGATAGCATCGTTTATAACAACAGTCTAATTAAAACTCAGCAAGAACAGCTTAACGAAAATTCATATACTAATACAGCAATTAAATTATCTGATTATGGTATATACAATAATCAATATGGTTATGTATCTGCACCGTCAATAAATCTGCAACTGCCAATATATCTTGGTGCGAATGACAATTCTATGAACTACGGTGCTGCACATCTTTGTTATACATCATTGCCTATAATTGATGATAGCTGCAATACGACAAACACAGTTCTTGCAGCTCACACAGATTATATTGGCCGTGTATTTTTTGATAACATCAAAAATCTAAGTATCGGTGATAATGTAACTGTTACAAATTTTTGGAACACCATTCATTATAAGGTAATTTCAAAGGGCGTTTACAAACCCAATGATTCCAAAGCAATTTACTTGTCAGAAGAAGAAAATCTGCTGACACTCATTACCTGCACAAACAACGGAGCTGAACGCTATATAGTTGTTTGTAAAGCATAAAGAAAGGACATTAAATATGCCAAAAAGAAAAATATCAACTGTAAATCCAATATTTGGCCGAAGACTAAAACAATTTCGTGTAATCTGCGGTCTGACACAAGAACAAGTCGCATCTGCTCTTAATATCGAAAGAACAACATACACAAAGTACGAAACAGGTGTTTCTGAACCGTCGATTGATTTACTGGGTCGGATTGTCTCTATTTTAGGTACTGATTTTAATTCTGTACTCGGTGAAAAGGATATGTTAGAGGGCAGTATATATGATACTAAAATGCCTATGTTCAATCTTACAAAAGCTGAACAGAATGTTGTTATAGCTTTTCGCTCATTCTCAGATGTTGAAAAAAACTTGATTAATAATAAAGTCACAGAGATTTTGGAAGATAGGAGCAGAAAATTAATGAGTAGTTAATTACAGAGAATATTATAGGGAGATATTATGATGAACGTAAAATTAATGAAATTTGATATTAATAATATTATTAAGGCGGAAAATGAATGTATAAAACATAAAATAAAGAAATTGCGGTTAAATCTATTTTATCGTTTGTTTTTGTTGATAATATGCTTAAGTCTTTTGTTTGTTACTCCTTTTTTAGTTGATGACATATTACAAAAAAGAAATTTTTACCAAGAAATTATGGGGCAATTTATTTTTACAGTTTGTTATATTGTTGTTTTATGTGCTGGATTTTATAACCTGTGGAATACAATAAAGATATTCAGACAAATTTACATTTTGAATAAAGATTCAGAACTTCTTAACAGTAGTGATAGTAGAAAAGTATGCGACATAATATTCAAATCTGAAAATCAAAAAAACAAATCGGACATTCTTTTTAATATACTCTATAATTCTGACAAAATTTTAAGTTTAAAATTCTTTAATTCAGACAAACCAAATCTTGAAATGGAGTACGTTGATGAAGCGCACATCGTACATAAGGAATTAATAAATATATATACGAAAATAATAAGAACTGATATATCTGATATTATCATTGACTTATACAACGAAGTTGTTTTCTACCCTTATGATTCTGAATTTCCAAGTGTTGTTAGTTTTCAAGTACAATTCAGCAGCGAAAATCAAAATAGTATAATTACTGATAAAACTGATACAGAAGTTCAAAAAACACGAAAATACTTGACTGGAGAGGAATTTACCGAGAAAGAATTTCTTGAAAGATGAAATAAAAAGGAAGGGATAAACCATGACAGAATACGATATACAAGAAATCACATTTAAAATAGAGAGAAAATATTTTACTTCACTTAGCGATAGTGATTTAAACTTCATCACAAAGGCAGTTCATTTTTATTATGAAAACACCAAAATGCAATTTATAGATAATAAAATAATTGAAACACATTTATATACTTTTGAATTAAAGAAAAACAAAACACTCGAAATAATCAAAGCACATATACCAAGATCTTCTGGTTATAAAAAAATACATATTCCATCTAAGTTTAACAAATATAGGATAACAAGTATAGGTGTTGGTGCTTTTAGACATTGTGATGTGTCAGAAATATTTATACCTGATACTATCACGGAAATCAAGGCAGCTGCATTTGAGTATTCTAATATTATAAGGATAAAGTTGCCAAATAAACTTAAATCTATAAATGCCTCAACTTTTTTTTGTTGCGATAAGCTCGTGTCAATAAAAATCCCTGAAGGTGTTACTGCTATAGGAAATGAGGCTTTTAAAGATTGCGATATATTAAAAAAATTAATTTTACCACTGAGTTTGAAAAAAATAGGCAGCAAAGCCTTTTCCCATTGTAGTAATTTTGAAAAATTTGTAATTCCGGATGGTGTTAATTATATTGGTTTTGATGCTTTTGAGTACTGTCATAATTTAAAAACTTTAATTCTCCCAGAGGGTTTAACCGAATTAAATGATATTTTCGGCTATCCACCTCATATAAGTGAGATAACAATTCCAGATAGCGTAAAAAAAATAAAATGGTTACCTTATAGCATTATAATAAAATGCCACAAAAAAAGCTATGCTCACAAGTATGCTAAAAGGAGGTTTCGAAAATACGAATTAATATAATATTCAACAACTGTCCCTCCGAGGGACACTTAATTTAATGTCGCTTGACATCATATCACAAAAGGTGTAGTATAGAGGTGGATTTAGTGGATTTTAGCAATATAGATTGGAGTTTTGTTATGGATACTGCTGTTGCTACAATTGTTGCTTCTTTAGTCGCTGTAGCTGGAACAATTATAGTTAATTGGATTGGTAACCGTAAGGGGTATAAAGATATTAGTGGTAAAATAGGAAATCTTGATAATACCACTTTAAGCGGACAACACAGTAATATAACTGAGAATATTGTACAATCAATTACAGATAACACAAAAGAACTAAAAAATAAGATAGGTAAACTTGATGATACAACACTCAGCGGTCAAAACAAGGACATAATCAAGAAAATAGAAAACATTTCTCTTTTTTTGGAAAAAGAAAAAGAGGAAAAATTACTCAAAAATGATTTACTTGGTTATGATGTGCAAAAAATAAATAGCAGTATTGAAAATCTTTCAGGATTTGCAGATATTATGAAGAATTTATCTTCTGAAAACTCAAAGTTAAAGGCTGAACTTTACAATATAAAAAGTGAAAACCAAAAGTTAACTCAAGAAAACAACGAGTTAAAAGAGCAGTTGTCGCAGTATCAAATTTATAAATACACAAATGATTTTACTCAAGGAATGAGTTCTGAATAACGCCATATTAGCCTAACGGCTTAATTAATAATAAGTCAATAAAATTAAGGAGGCAACGACTATGAAAAAGAAATTATTATCAATTATACTTACAGCCATTTTAGCAGCGTTTTCTACTGCAATGTTTACAGGTTGTGGTAATGAAAATACAGCTACATCTGATGAAGCAGTCAGAACATCAGCAAGCGTTGATGAAATTACTTATGACAATACATCTGAAACTGTTCCTACACTCAGCGACACGGAGCAAGCTATAGTTGATGAGGGTTTAAAGGTTGACGATAAAGGCAACATTACCGACAGCAAGGGCAATAAAGTTGAAGTCAAAGATGACGGAACGGTTGAGGTTAAGACCAAGAGTGGCGAAACTGTCAAAGTTAAAGCTGATGATGTAAAAACTGCAAATGTTAATAATCAAAAGATTGAAAATACAGTTAACAGTAGTAGCAATAGCAGCTCAGCAGCAAAGAGTAACAGTAATAGCAGTTCATCAGCAACAAAGAGTAACAGCTCAAGCTCGAAGTCTAACAGCAGTCAAAATACTAATAATTCTGCAAGTAGTAGCAGTGTTCAGAACGATAAGAAGCCTACTAACAACTCTTCGAGCACCAGTAAACCAAATAATAACAGTCAAAGTTCAACAACTGACCCTCACGCAGGTAAGACTTGGCACGAAGCTGAGTATGAGTATATCAACCACCCGGCAGAAACAAAAAAAGTATGGGTAGTTGACGAAGAATCATATACCTATGAAGAGGATATTTATGAAGAACACACAATTTGTAAAGGTTGTGGGGCTTTTCTTGACGAAATGCTAAAAGATGAAAGATTATCCCATTCTGAGGCTCACTTATTAGCGGGTGAAAATAGTGGATGGTATAGGACTACTATAAAAGTCGGCACAAAGACCATAACTGTTCCAGAAGAAGGTCACTGGGAAACGAAAATTGTCAAAGATGCATGGACTGAAAAGGTACTTGTTCGTGAAGCAGGATGGTATTAAATTGCATATAAACAACAAAAAGGCAGAGCGTAAAAACTCTGTCTTTTTTCTTATGTGGGGTGATATAAAATTTAAGTGTTTGTTGGTTATTAGTTGAGTTGATTTAATTTCATAAGTCGTTCATCAAGCAGATTAATTCTTTATGATATGTAATCAGCAAGTTCATCTCGGTTATCAAATTCAAAAATAGTCACGAAAAATTTTTCGTAAATCGCAAGCAATATTTCTGTTTCAATCTTGCTTAAGTTTTCTATATTCATCTTTTGCTATTTCCCCTTTATCACCCACTAAAACTATTATATGTTAAATTAAAGCACATTGCATTAAAATAGCATATTATTCAATAATTATGGCGTAAAGGGTAATGAAAAACGATCTTGTATAGAAAAGGAGGTGTTTTCTTTGAAAGAAGGTTATAAGAAAATATCTTTTGATATATCTGAAGAAAATTATGATTATATAATCAAGATGAAGAAAAATGCCAATATAAAAGTAGGTGCATTTTTGAATGTTATGTTGGATAGATTTAGAACAAACGAAACAGATATTGGTGCAATTACATATGCTATAAAAGAACAATTACTCGATAAAAAAATTAAAATATTAGAAAAAAATATACGAGAGCAATCATTGATTTTACAAGAATTAAAAGATTTTAAAACAAATTATAAACTGGAGCGAAAAAATAAGATTATGGAGTGACTATCATTACTTTCCGTCACTGCCGTTAACGAAAGTTTCGGCTTACCACAAACAGAAAGATGATGAGTAATTAATTTCAAATGCTAAGTAAAAAGGGAGGAACGTTAATCGCTGTGATGACATTAATCAAAAATTGGTAATGTAAACGATACTACTTTAAGCGAACAGCACAATGATTTTATTGATAGAATTGAAAAAATAACTAAATTGTTAGATAAGGAACAAAACTTACTATTATCCGAAAACCTAAAATTAAAGCAGGAAAATGAGGAACTAAAAAAACAGTTGAAAGGGAGAAACTAAATTATGTTTTATTTCTATTTTTTGGGAACACTTGTGTTAACATTAATGTTTTGTATATGTATACTTAAGCATATTACATGCAATATGATTAAAAGAGATAGGATTGTACTCATAATAAAGCAGATTATTTCCATTAACTTATATGGAGTAATTTTATATGATGCAGATATATTTTTGCAAGGATTAATACCAACCGAAGCGGTAAACTTTATAGGTTGTATTGTAATATATCTATCACTCTCTTTTTATTGGGGATATTTAGCAACACACATAACAAGTCATTTGACTGATTTTATTTATAAAAAGTTTATTTTTCCTTTTTTTAATAAATGTAAAAAAGCAGACGAAATACTTCCATCTG
>JAFLSM010000012.1 GCA_022510955.1 Ruminococcus sp.
AAATGGAAATTTAGCCATCGCTCGTTGTCGCTTGCGACAAACTGAGCGGGCAATATAAATTAGGCATAGTGTGATTTTTCACACTATCTTCCATTTCCAATTATGTTGTTTAGTAATATTTATTCCGGATAATCAAATGTTTTGCCTGTACCCAAAAAATTGATTTAAATACTGTATTCAGCCGAAATATAAAAATACTTGATATATATTTTGCTTTGATATATACTATTTTTATACTTTGATATGGATGTGATTATATGAAAAAACTGATTTCTTGGAATGTCAACGGACTTCGTGCGTGTGTTACAAAGGGATTTCTTGATTTTTTTAATGAGATAGATGCTGATGTGTTCTGTATTCAGGAAAGCAAGCTTCAGGAGGGACAGATTGACCTTGAGCTGAACGGTTATCATCAGTATTGGAATTATGCCGACAAAAAGGGATATTCAGGCACAGCGATATTTAGCAAAGAAGAACCTATTTCGGTTTCGTACGGCATAGGTATTGACGAACATGACCACGAGGGCAGAGTGATAACTGCTGAATTTGAAAACTATTATGTAGTAACTTGTTACACTCCTAATTCTCAAAATGAGCTTAAGCGACTTGATTACAGAATGAAGTGGGAAGATGATTTTAGGAATTATTTAAAGTCACTTGAAAAGAATAAACCTGTAATTTTGTGTGGAGATTTGAATGTCGCTCATACCGAAATAGACCTAAAAAATCCAAAAACAAACCGCAAAAATGCAGGATTTACAGATGAAGAGCGTGCAAAAATGACGGAGCTCCTTAATGATGATTTTATTGATACCTACCGTCACTTTAATCCTGATACTGAGGGAGTGTATTCATGGTGGTCATACCGCTTTAAGGCTCGTGAAAAGAACGCAGGCTGGCGTATTGACTACTTTATCACATCAAAATCACTTGAGAACAATTTGCTTGGTGCAGATATTCATACAAGCGTTATGGGTTCTGACCATTGTCCTGTTGAGCTTAGAATTGATTTTTAATCAAATAGAATAACAAAAGAATAGTCTTTTTATAAGATGAGATATGTCAAACGGCTCATCTATTTTAAATACAGAAATTAATACAGAAAGGATTTTTATATGTCAAATCTAAAACTTCCCGTGCCTATTACTTTGCTTACAGGTTATTTAGGCTCAGGTAAAACTACACTCATAAACCATGTCCTCAATAATCAGGAGGGCTACAAGTGTGCCGTAATTGTCAATGATATCGGCGAAGTCAATATTGACGCAGAGCTTATTCAAAAGACAGGCGTTGTAACTCAGGAAGGTCAAAATCTTGTTCCTCTTTCAAACGGCTGTATTTGCTGTACTCTTAATGTTGATTTAATTAATCAGATTACCGACCTTATCAAGACGGGTAAATTTGATTATATTCTAATTGAGGCAAGCGGTATTTGCGAGCCGTTGCCTATTGCACAGTCGATAGAAGTGCTTGCTGATAATCCTGAAAGCAACACTTCTGCAATCTGCCGTCTTGATAACATTGTCACTGTTGTTGATGCTTTAAGAATGGCGACAGAATTTGGCTGCGGTGAAAAGCTTATGGATGAAAATATTGAGGACGAGGACATTGAAAACCTCTTAATTCAGCAGATTGAGTTCTGCTCAACAATTATCCTCAACAAGACCGATATGGTTGATGATGAACAGCTTGACCGAGTAAAAACTATGATCAGAGCACTTCAGCCGAAGGCAAGAATTATTGAGTCAACATACGGTAAGGTGCCTGTTGCTGATATACTCGATACTAAGTGCTACGACTTTGAAGAAACTGCTGCATCAGCAGGCTGGGCACAGGAATTTGATAAACCGAATAATGACGAAGAGGACGAGCATCATCACGAACATGATGAAGAACACCACCATCATCATCACCACCACCATCATCACCATGACCACGAGCACGAGGACCATTCACATTGCGACCACGAACACGGTCATTGCTGTTGCGGTCATAATCACGATGACGGAGAAGAAGAGTATGGCATCGGTACATTTGTTTACTACCGCCGTCGTCCGTTCAGTGAAGCAAAACTGCATGAATTTGTAAACTCATGGCCAAAAAGTGTAGTGCGTGCCAAGGGCTTAATATGGTTCTCTGATAAGCGTGATGACGTTTACATCTTTGAACAGGCAGGTGTACAGATTACTGCAACTGAGCAAGGTAAGTGGCTTGCTGCTTATCCCAAAGAGCAACAGGAAATGTATATATCACAATATCCCGATGTTTTAAAGGATTGGGATGAAAAGTACGGTGACAGAGAAATCAAGCTTGTGTTTATAGGTCAGCATATGGACAAGCACGCAATTTGTGATGCACTTGACAAGTGCCTTGATGACTAAGCTTTACTTTGAAAAGAATTTATAAAATCAATATTTATTTGTTATTAGTATAAAGAGGGGCAATCGCTCCTCTTTTTTTATTTTTATAACGCTCTATAAGTTGATTTAAATATGTAGTCTTTAAGCCACGAAGATTTTTACTCCGCTTCATAAGTTTGCTTTATTATGTAACCATTGAACCCGAAGATGCACTTCTGTTATGTGGTAAAGATTATAACACTCTATTAAAAGTTAATTTAACTTTATAAGAAATTGCTTGGAAACAGTCGGGCATAAAAGAGTGTTTTTATATGATGCTGTCTGCTCGGATAGGTGAAGTTCACCGACTGATTTTTAGATATAGTTATAATTGAAATGTATTTTTGCTATTTCCTGTTATAATTAAAGGTATAATATACCAATTATGCAATTCTTATAAAAATTTAAAGAAAAATTGCAAATAGAGGTTGATTTTTTTTGAGTTTTTGTGTAAAATTTATATGAAAGATTGTAATTTGACTAAGAATACAATTATTTAAAATATTTTGCGGAGAAAACGAGGTAAAAATTCATGTCTAACAGATTATTCCAGGGAATTGTTCACCAGATGAAAGATGCAATCGACAGAACAATCGGTGTTATTGATGAAACTTCAGTAGTAATTGCCTGCTCGGAACTTGGTAAAATTGGTGAGGTTAACGAGAGCGTAAATTCAGAAACACTTAATTCAATGGCTCCTTTTGTTGTAAACGGCTACACATACAAGTCTTTCGGTAATAATGCAAAGTACGATTATGCGGTTTTTGTTCAGGGTACAGATGAGTATGCACAAAAGTATGCACAGCTTTTGTCAGTGTCTTTTGCAAGCATTAAGCAGTATTATGATGAAAAGTATGACCGCTCAAACTTCATCAAGAATGTTATTCTTGACAACATTCTTCCGGGCGATATTTATCTTAAGGCAAGAGAGCTTCATTTTAACAGTGATGTTTCAAGAGTTTGCCTTCTTATCAAAATCACTTCAAAAACTGATGTTTCCGCATACGATATAATTCAAAATCTTTTCCCTGATAAGTCAAAGGACTTTGTTATTAATATTAACGAGAGCGAAATTGCACTTGTCAAAGAGATTAAGCCAGATACTGACGGCCGTGACCTTGAAAAGCTTGCAAGCTCAATTTCCGATACTCTTTCAAGCGAATTTTATACACATTGTGTTGTCGGTATTGGTACAACAGTAACAGGTATTAAGGATCTTGCTCGTTCATTTAAAGAGGCTCAGTCTGCTCTTGAGGTTGCAAAGGTATTTGATACAGAGCGTACTATTGTAAGCTATGACAACCTTGGTATTGCCCGTCTTATTTATCAGCTTCCTACAACTCTTTGTGAGATGTTCCTAAGAGAAGTTTTTAAGCGTGGTTCTATCGAAAGTCTTGATCAGGAAACTCTTTTCACAATTCAGCGTTTCTTTGAGAATAACCTTAATGTTTCGGAAACTTCCCGTAAGCTGTTTGTTCACCGTAACACATTGGTTTACAGACTTGAAAAAATTAAGAAGCTTACAGGTCTTGACCTTCGTGAGTTTGAGGATGCTATTGTATTCAAGGTAGCTCTTATGGTTAAGAGATACTTAAATGCAAGTCCAGCAAAATATTAATAACTGTCTAATAAATTACGGCTGATAGCTGTTCGCCTATCTTGATTGCATATGCTTTTTGCTACGGAATTTGTGTGAACATTTTAATCATTGCCTACTAATTTGCAATTTATACTTAAGCGAATAAGCCCTTGAGCTCTGTGCTCAGGGCATTTTGCGTATTTTGCCACAGAATAAAAAAGGAGAGTTTTATGATAGATTTTATTAATGTATCCAAAACCTACTCAAATGGCACCAAGGCGCTCAACAATGTGTCGCTTCACATTGACAAAGGTGAATTTGTGTTTATTGTGGGTGCTTCAGGTGCAGGTAAAAGTACATTTCTAAAGCTTATTATGCGTGAAGAAACCCCTACATCCGGCGAAATTATTATCAATGGTACCAAGGTATCAAAGCTCAAAAGAAGAAAAGTTCCGTATCTTCGTCGTCATATGGGCATTGTATTTCAGGATTTCAGACTAATTGAAAAAATGAATGTTTTTGACAATGTTGCCTTTGCCATGCGTGCAGTGGGTGAGAGTAAAAAAACTATCAATAAGCGTGTGCCATATGTTCTTGACCTTGTAGGACTGACTAATAAGATGAAGGACAAGCCAAGTGAACTTTCAGGTGGCGAGCAGCAACGTGTGAGTCTTGCTCGTGCACTTGTAAATAATCCTGAAATCATCATTGCCGACGAGCCTACCGGCAATGTTGACCCTGAAATGTCATATGAAATTATTGAATTGCTCAATGAAATCAATTCCAAGGGTACAACAGTCTTGGTAGTTACTCACGAGCATGAACTTGTCAGGGAATTTCATCGTCGGGTAATCACTATCAACAACGGTTGTATAACTGATGATAGTGCAGATACTTTAAATAATTCAAGCGGTGGATTTGGAAATTATTATGAGGACGAATCGGTTTATTAAGGATTAAGGTGTTGCCTTAAAACATTCAGGAAAAATGAATGAAAGGATAATGGTATGAGAGGATTTGGTTATCTTGTAAAAGAGGGCTTCAAGAATGTATGGAGCAACCGAATAATGAGTATTGCGTCTGTTTGTGTACTTATAAGTTGCCTTATTCTTACAGGAGCTGCGGAATTACTTTCGCTTAATGTAGAAAAGGTAGTTGATTCGGTTGGCCAGTCAAATGAAACCACTGTATATCTCAAGGACAGTGTTTCAGAGCTTGAGGCTGTGTATATAGGTAAGGACATTGAAAAAATTGATAATGTCACTTCTGTTCGTTTCTACTCAAAGGATGATGCTTTTGCAACCTACAGGGATGATCTTGGAGATGAATTGTTTGACAGAATTTCTGAGCAAAACAATCCGCTTCCGGATTCATACATTGTTGCAATGGATGATTTATCTCTTTATGAAAACACAATAAAGCAAATTCAGAAAATTGACGGTGTTGATACAATAAGCAATCGCAGTGAAATTGCAAAAAAATTGACTGACATCAGCAATCTTGTAAACATTATTTGCTTTTGGATAGTAATTGCATTGATAATAATTTCACTCTTTATTATAGCAAATACAATTCGTGCAACAATGTATTCAAGACGATTTGAAATAAGTATTATGAAATCAGTTGGTGCAACCAATAGTTTTGTGCGATTGCCCTTCCTTGTTGAAGGTGTAATAATTGGTATTGTTTCATCAATTATCGGCACAGTATGCATTTCTTTGTTGTATAACGCTGGAATGAACGCTATTGAGCAATTCATTCCGTTTAAGTCAATTCCACTTTCAGATGTTATCATACTTGTTGCATCTGCTTTCCTAATTTCAGGTGTCTTGATTGGCTTCTTCGGAAGTTTCATTTCAATCAGAAAATACCTCAAAAAGGAAGGTAACGAGATTCTTGGATGGTAATAACCAAGGGGGGACATATTATGAAGAAATCTAAAAGAATTTTGAGTGTGCTTTTGAGTGCGTGTATGATTTCAGTTCCGTTTATTACGGCTTTTCCGGCATCAGCTGAGGAGAGTGTTTCATCGCTTAAGCAACAGCTTGAGGAACTTGAAAATCAAAATCAAAAATACCAGGATATTCTTGATAAAACTCAAAAGGATATAAACGAAAAAGAAGAATATAGCGAGGCTTTAGTAAATAAGATTGCTGTATTAAATGATAAAATCGGTATTACACATAAATCTATTGACGAGTTAAATGATGATATAGATAAAAAGCAAAAAGAGATTAACAAGGGAAATGAGGACATTGAAGAACAGATTCAGAGCCTTTGTGAAAGACTCAGAACAATCTATATGGCAGGCAATGCCACTGACCTTGAAATCATCTTTGGCGCAAAAGATTTTTCTGACTTTATTGACAAAGTTCAGCTTATAAAAGCCTTGTCGAACTATGATAAGAAACTCATTAATGAAGTAAATGAAATGCTTGAAAAAATAAACGAACAAAAGCTTAAACTTGAGGATGATAAGTCAGAACTTGAGATTCAGGAAGCGTCGCTTCAAAACGATATTGACGACTTAAACGGATTGATCGAAGAAAACGATGCAATTTTAAGAGATCTTTACAGCAGTAGCGCAGATGCTCAGAGTGCCATTAAGGAATTAGAACTTGAAAGTCAAGAGATTGATAATCAGATCAAGGCTTACTATGCAGCGCAACAGGAGGCAGCAGCTGCCAAAGCAAAGGCCGATCAAAAGATTGAGTCAAACAATAACTCTGATAACAGCAATTCTTCACCAACAACTTCTGATAACCAGTCCGATGAAGAAGAAAATAATTCCTCAAACGAGGGAGATAATAATACTCCATCATCGGGTGGCGGAATTACCTCATCAGGTTACACTTGGCCTGTTCCGGGTTTCTATTATCTTTCTTCAGAATGGAATGAGGACAGATTCACCTATAATCACGGTGCAATAGACATTGCAGGATCAGGAATTATGGGCGCAACGGTTGTTGCAGCAGACAGTGGTACAGTAGCCTATTCATACAGCGGATGTGTTCATAACTGGGGTAAAAACGGTAGCTGCGGCTGTGGCGGCGGATATGGCAATTATGTTATGATTGACCACGGTAACGGCAAAATCACAATTTATGCCCATCTCACAAGTTTGGCAGTTGGAACAGGACAGTATGTTTCAAAAGGACAAACTGTCGGTTATGTTGGTTCGACAGGTTACTCAACAGGACCACATCTCCACTTTGAATGTCGTCTGAACGGTGTTAAATATAATCCAATGCTTGAATTTTAATTCAAAAAATTAAATTATAAAAGCCTTTGCTTAACACTTGTGGCAAAGGCTTTTTGTTTTAAATAACAATAAGAATTAAAATCTTTGATTTTGTGTAAAATACTGATTATCCGTGTTCTTACAAAACGGCAACAGTGTGTTGAGTATTGTTCAGTAAGCATTAAATGTCAACAATAATGTTAAAATATTTCGTTGAAAGTTATGTGAACTTTCTTGACATCACATTACAAAATGTTATAATTATAATTGATATAAAGAATTAAAAATAATAATTACCGTTAGATAAAGCTGATGTTTTATGCTCTTTACAGTGATTAGTATCAGAAAGGAGAGTTTTAAGTGAATAGAAAAAAATATAAGTTTAAAAAGCTTTTGTGTGCTCTCCTTACCATGTGTCTTGTTGCCTGCTCGGTTTCTTTTGCGATAACAGCTCAGGCCGAAAGTATCGATACACTGCAAAAACAGCTTGACGAACTTGAAAATAAAAATAAAAAATATGAGGAAAATCTTAAAAAGACTAAGGATGATATAAGTAAAAAGGAAGAGTATATCGAAACCTTAGTCGAAAAAATTGGTTTGCTCGGTGAAAAAATCGGTCTTACAAATAAGTCTATTGAGGAACTCAATGATAGTATTGAAGAGAAGCAAAATGAAATTGATCTCGCAAATGAAAATATCGACGATAGGATCAATCTTTTGTGTGAACGACTAAGAATTGTATATATGGCAGGCAGTGCAAGCGACCTTGAAATTATTCTCGGTGCAAAGGATTTTTCTGATTTTATAGACAAAGCACAGCTTATTAAGACGCTTTCAAATTATGATAAGAAACTGATTGATGAACTCAATCAAAATCTTGAAAAAATATCCGACCAAAAGCTTTCTCTTGAAGATGATAAGCAGGAGCTTGAGGAACAGGAACAATCCCTTCAGGATGATCTTGATGACCTCAATAACTTGCTTGATGAAAACAAAGAGGCGCTTAATGATCTTTACAAGGCAAGCAATGATGCAGAGGAGGCAATTAAGCAGGCTGAACTTGAAAGCAAGGAAATCAACGACAAAATTACTCAATATTACAAAGAACTTGCACAGTCATCTTCTCTTACATCAGACAGCATTAAGGTAAGTAAATCAGGCTATACCTGGCCTTGTCCCGGGTATTATACACTTACTTCACTTTGGAACGAGGACAGAACAACTTACAACCACGGCGCAATCGATATTGGTGCAGGCTATGGTGCACAGGTTGTGGCAGCATATGAAGGTACAGTAATAGGAGTGTTTAACGGTTGTTCCCACAACTGGGGAAAAGAGTCAAGTTGTGGCTGTGGCGGAGGATATGGTAATTATGTAATGATTGACCACGGCAACGGTAAAATGACTATTTACGGTCATTTTACACGGGCTACTGCAGAAGTAGGAGATAAGGTAAAAATTGGACAAACGATTGGCTTTATTGGCTCAACGGGTAATTCAACAGGCCCGCATCTTCACTTTGAATGTCGCCTTAACGGTGTAAAATATAATCCTATGCTTGAATATGCCCAATAAAACTAATTAAATTCAACACCTTTGCATATACTTTACAAAGTATGTATGCAGAGGTGTTTTTTATGATTGCTGCACTGAATATAGTATATGAGGATAAGGGCAGGAGACTTTCTAAAATAATAAATAAAATAAAAAGAGACAAAATTACAGTAGAACTTAGACGGAGCAGGGGAATATGCCTTGCATATGTTACATATACAAGCTACAACGGCAAGGTGAATCTTGATAAACTCTCAGGTGTTGTGGGAAGTCAACGCAGACGAATTTTGTGTGAAAGCTGGGTTGATTTCCCAAAAAACAGTGATTTCGTTCGTTTTGAGTCAAATACTTTTAAAGCAAGACTATGCACGAATATGACTTATCAAATACTTAAGGCGTCAAACGGCAGTGGAATAAAATTGGGAATTTACGATCCGCAAGCTGTAATTTGCGACTTTATGTTAAATGCTCTTGAATACTGCAAAAATGTTTTGGTGGTTACGGATGAAAGCAAGATGTACTATACACAGCTCAATAGGGCGCTCGATGAACTCGGTGCAACAGCAGTTATAACAAGTAATACAGACGAGCTTGGAAAGTGTAATCTAATTATTGCTCCGCAGTCTATCAGCACAGAACTTTCTCTCAAGAGTTCGGCAATAGTTCTCACAACTCAAAAACCAATAAAGCCAATATCCGGACTTGTCTATTACGATTATAATTTTAAAATACCTACAAGTTTTGCAAAAATTAAGCCCGATATGCTGTCTGATGAATATTTTTGTTCGGCACTTTACACACTTGAAAACCAATATGAACTCGGCACAATCACTCCTAACTTATGCACCAACGGAACTAATTCTCAAACTGTATCGTCAATTTTAAAGTTTTTATCTGAATAAGTTGAGAATGAATATATGCATTGTAAATACTTGACAATGTGCTACAAAATGATATAATTAATTAAATACAGTTTTTTAATACTCATACTAATCTTCAATAGAATAGCAGCTATCTTTTCGGCAGATTTTGCACTGTACTTCGTCCTTCTCCTTGGCAGGCGACAGCCTGTCAGTGTCGTCGTCCTTGTACAGCACAAAATCTGCTCGAAAATCTTTTCTACTCTTCTATTGGCGATTAGTATAAATAGAATTTCACTATGAAAGGACGATAAATTATGGCAGCAAAACCAACAATGCTTACTGCTGAAGGTCTTAAAAATCTTGAGGAAGAACTCCATTTTCTGCAAAATGTCAAAAGAAAGGAAATTGCGGAGAAAATCAAGGTAGCCCGTTCGTACGGTGACCTTTCGGAAAACAGCGAATACGATGATGCCAAAAACGAGCAGGCAATTATGGAGGCAAGAATTACTACTATCGAGTCAATTCTTAAAACTGCCGTAATCATTGATGAGTCTGACACTTCAACTGAGAATGTTCACCTTACATCAGTAGTAACTGTTGAAATGATAAAAACAGGCAGACAGTCAAAGTACAAGATTGTAGGTTCAGGTTCTAATGAAACAAATCCTCGTGAGGGTAAAATTTCTGATGAATCACCTGTTGGCAAGGCTCTTATGGGCAAAAGCGTCGGTGATGTTGTTGAGGTTGAAACTCCGAGCGGCACAATCGCATTAAAGATAATCGAAATTTCAAAATAATCTGCTGCGGACGGATTCCCCAATGGGGTTCCGTCAATTTGCAGTATGGAGGGAAATACAGTTATGAGTCAAAAGCCACAGCAGGCTAACACAAGTGATGTTATTCAGGTTAGATATGACAAGCTTGACGCTTTAAGAGAGTCAGGCAGAGATCCGTTTGCAATTACAACAAGCGACCGTGACATTCTAACACAGACAATTAAAGAAAACTTTGATGAATACGAAAACAAGGATGTCTGTGTTGCAGGTCGAATTCTTTCAAGGAGAGGCAAGGGTAAGGTTTCTTTCCTTGATTTACACGACCGCACAGGTAAAATCCAGATTTTTGCAAAGTTTGATGATATTGGCGAGGAGGAATACGGTTTCCTCAAAAAGTGGGATATTGGTGATATTGTAGAGGTTAAAGGCTTTGTGTTCAAAACACAGATGGGCGAAATCTCAATTCACGCAAAGGAAGTAAAGTTACTCTCAAAGTCTTTAAAGCCGTTACCTGAGAAGTATCACGGTCTTACAAATACTGACCTTCGTTATCGTCAGCGTTATGTTGACCTCATTATGAATCCTGAGGTTAAAGATACATTTGTAAAGCGTTCTAAAATTATTTCAAGTATCCGTCGTTATCTTGATAATCAGGGCTTTATGGAGGTTGAAACTCCAATGCTCGTTGCAAATGCAGGCGGTGCGTCAGCCCGTCCGTTTATTACTCACTTCAATGCTCTTGACGAGGACTTGAAGCTTCGCATTTCGCTTGAGCTTTACCTCAAAAGACTTATTGTAGGCGGTCTTGAAAGAGTTTACGAAATCGGACGAGTTTTCCGTAACGAGGGTGTTGATACAAGACACAACCCTGAGTTCACTCTTATGGAGCTTTATCAGGCATATACCGACTACAACGGCATGATGGACTTGACTGAAAATCTCTATCGCCATGTGGCGCAAGAGGTGCTTGGTACCACTAAGATTACTTATAATGGAATTGAAATGGACTTGGGCAAGCCTTTTGAAAGAATTACCATGGTTGATGCTGTTAAGAAGTATTCAGGCGTTGACTTTGATGAAATTGCGTCTGACGAAGAGGCAAAGGCTATCGCTAAGGAAAAGGGCATTGAGTTTGAGGACAGGCATAAGAAGGGTGACATTCTGAACCTATTCTTTGAGGAATATGCTGAGGAGCATATGATTCAGCCTACATTTGTAATGGATCACCCAATCGAAATTTCACCTCTCACCAAGAAAAAGCCTGACAAAGAGGGTTATGTTGAACGCTTTGAGTTCTTTATGAACGGTTGGGAAATGGCAAATGCCTATTCAGAGCTTAACGACCCTATTGACCAGAGAGAGCGTTTTAAGGCTCAGGAAGAACTTTTGGCACAAGGTGACGAAGAGGCAAACACAACTGATGAGGACTTCCTCAATGCACTTGAAATCGGTATGCCTCCAACAGGCGGAATCGGTTTCGGTATTGACAGAATGTGTATGTTGCTCACAGATTCAGCTGCCATCCGTGATGTACTTTTGTTCCCCACAATGAAGTCGCTCGACAAGTAAACACCGCATAAAGTCAGTGTTTATGCTAAAGTTGACGATTTTAAAATTAAAGATTTACGCCATTTACGCCAAACTTACGCCATTGTGTGCAGGGTTTTGTGCAAGGTATTTAAGGCTTAGGAAATTTCTTTTTCCTAAGCCTTTTTTATTTCGCATACTTTATGAAATATGTATTTTAGATATAATGAGTCTTAAAGGAAGTGATTTTATGAAAGAGCCTAAATACCATATCTATATGACAGACAAAGAACGCTTAGCTATTATTAAATCTCTAATATCCCTCAAAAATTATTTAATTAGTCAGGGAAAATATACCGATGTTGTTGATGAACTGATTCTCAAAATTTTAAAAGCTCAGCAAAAAAATTTAAAAATAATCTATAAATGATGTTACCCATTCCTTTATATAAAGGGATGGGTATTTTTTAAGTGTTAATTAAAGATAAGATTAACGTGTTCACAAAATTGTATGCGAAATTTCGTGCTGTTTTTACAATTTATTAAACATAATTTCTACAAGTTAGTATTATTAAAATTATAGAAAAAATCAGAAAAAAGATATACAATAATATATAACGAATTTTAGCTTTTTATCTATAGAAACAGAATTATATAGTTTAAAACTAATTTTAATCTAATTCTTAATTTATACAAATGAAAAAACCGACTCGGTGGAGAGTGCGTATCATATGTTAAATAATTTAAATAAAATTTTATATCAATCTCCATTTAATAAACAAATTGAAATGAATAATTATTTCAATGATTTTAATTTGCAAAAATTTAATTATCCTGAAGAAAGATTTATTTATCCTGAAGAACTGGAAAAAATAATAAATATTATGACTACTAATGACCAGTATAGAATTTTAATTTTAGGTGCAATTGGTACGGGCAAATCCACACTTTTACGTATGGTTAGTCAAAAAATAGGTCAAAAAACACCAGATAAGATACTGAGTGGGATTGATTTGTACAATAATGATTTTCATTCTTTGGAAGAAGCGGAAATGCCCATTTTTATAGATGGAATAGACGAATTTGTAAATCCAAACAAATTACTGAACTATATTTGTGCAAAGAAATATCAAAGAATAATATGCACATCACGTTATAATGTACAACATAATAATTTCTTTACTCATGTTCTAAATCTTAATTCTTTAACTCGGAAGCAAGTTTTGGACTTAATATATCGTTTAAATTTAGAAGATAATCTGCGTAATTTATTAATAAACAATACAAATGCAGGAAATTCACTTACGCCTAAGAATATACTGCAACAAGTAATTGAACTTGCAAGTAAAACTAATATTGAAGAATTTTATTGTAAACAAAATAATTTATTATACCAATATGGACGCGGTATTGAATTCAGTTCTAGTCCAATATTATATAAAAACGAATTGATTACTCCACCAAAAGAGCTAATAAATGGTGTTACAATAGTTAATGATACACTTTTAAGAAAGGTGAAAAACGATCCTAACATAATGAGAGGTTTTTCTCCGCATGAATTTGAGAGAATGGTATGTGAATTACTTGATAAAGAAGGATACAACGTAAAATTAACAAAGCAGACAAGAGATGGCGGAAAAGATATAATTGTAGTACAAAAGTCTATCCTTGGGGAATTTTGTATATATGTTGAGTGTAAAAAATATGATAAAACTCATCCGGTAAGTGTAAAGTTTGTTAGAGAATTATATGGAACAGTTATGGCAGATGATGCTACCGCAGGAATGATAATGACAACATCATATTTTACAAAGGACGCAAAAGAATACACAAAAAAAATTAAACATCGAATGGCATTAAAAGATTATAACGATTTGATTCAGGAAATCAATAAAATAAAGATTATTTAAAAAAATCAGAAAGAAGGGTGAAACAATGTCTGTTATCGGAGATTCATCTGCTGTTTTTGAATTGAATAGAATGTTACCACAGCATCAGGCGGCAATAACACTAATTAATACTATAATTCAAAATCCGAATATAAAAGAATTTGATTGGTTAGATTTGGCTTGTGGGAAAGGGCAAATCATTTCACAGCTAAATGAAAATTTAACATTAGCACATCGAAGAAAAATTGTATATCATGGGTATGATATAAATGCTGATTATTCGAAAATGGTTACACGAATAGCCAAGGACCTTCAATTTAAGGATTATAGCGTTGCTATTGGGGACTTGGCAATGTTTCAAAATATTGTTTCTGACCAAAATAAATTTGACTTTATTACTTGTACGAATGTTACTCACGAAATACATCCCCAAAAATTTTTCGAGGTTATAATAGGTGCGATAAAAAGGTTAAGTGAAAAAGGACATTTATTCCTTTATGATATGGAATCGTTAACTAATCCAGAATTAGGAGCATTACCATTAAAAGCCTCAGAAGTTGGATTTTTAATCGAAGTTATATTAAAAACAGCGGGAAGTGAATTTAAAGCATCCCCGTCCACTTGGTCACATAGAACATGTAAAGGGTGGTCAATTGTGATAAATAGAGAGTTTTTGGGAATTGATAATGAAGATTTAGAAAAACAAGGCAAAGAAATAATAAAAAATCTTCACGATACAATTAATTCTATGTTAAATAAAAAACTAGATGAGTGTAAACAGGTTTTAAACTCTTATACTGACTATGGCACCGAAACAGGTGAGGATGAAGCACAAAAAATTTCTGCATTATACGAATTTTGGGCTTTACATAATGCGTTGGAGGACTTAGCATGAAATCAATTTTTATTTCCTATTCATATAATGATAGCTATGCCAAGACATTGGTAGATGCTATTAAAAAAATGTCCACGGACAATATTATTTTATTAAATGATAGTAAAGATTTTGTTGGAACAAATTTCGAAATTTTTGATCCTATAAATAAATGTGATTTTTTTGTTTCTATGATAAATCGAAGCAATTCTAATTTAATGCTTGAATTAGGATATGCCTTAGGGCAAAATAAAAATATTATTTTAATTGGCGAACATGGGGAGATTCCTTATGAATTAAGAAACTATGAGTATATTAATAAAAGCGAAGATTTAAGCAAAGTGATATTGGAATTACATAAAAGGCTGGATAAAAATGTTATTGAGGAGAAACGAAAAGAAGAGGATAAAGAAATAAAAAATAATGAGATAATCTCAATAAAAAATAAAGAAATAATTAATACTATGAATTATAGGGAATTTGAGAATTTTGTTTTTACTTATCTTATTGATAAAAATCCATCAATTTCTATATATAAAGCTCAAAAAGATAAGCAGTACGATTTTTCCATCCCGTCATTAGATTGTTTTATTGATATAAAAAAATATAACAACAACAGTAAAGTTTCTTTATCTACTATTCGTTCATTTCTCGGACTAATGACTGAAAACAATGTAAAGAAGGGCATTATCCTATCAAGTGCAGAGTTTACTCTTTCTGCGATAAATTTTGTGAAGAACATTAAAAATTTAGATTACAAAATCATTTTACTTACATTAAGCAATTTACTTGAAATAGATGGAAATCTAATGTCTATTTTAAAATAATTAAATATTTTTAAGGCCGTCTGTTCCTTAAGTGGAGCAGGCGGCTTTTTTTGCGTTTAAAGACTTTTTTATATTTTTTTCAAAAAGTTCACCTCAAGACGTTTAAAATTACCCTCTCCCATTCCTTTATTTATGGAGGGGTAATTTCCCGAGCCATCGGAAAAGACTTTTTCGCTGAACTTTGACAACTGAATATCACTTCATTAAGACTTTACTTCTGATGATGTGCGGAAGCACAAGCCACCGTAGCGGTACGCCAAGACCTTTCTTTGTTTTGGAAGAGAGCGCTAATTCCGTCTACAAGTATCAGGTTGCCCCTGATATGGCGATGACAGTTAGAACGATAATGATACTCCTGTACGCAGCTTCGAGAAAACCTCGGAGGGGTGAAACTCCCGTGAAACGGTTAAGCAAGCCGTTACTTAATGAAGTCCCATATAGATTTATCTATCCGCAGGGGAAGTCGAGGACAAATACTGCGGAAAAGTTACATGGCTGCTTTTGCAGGGCAGCTATAAAACTATATGAAAGGAGGAAAACGAATGCCAAACTGCAAAACTATTGCTATCTGCAATCAGAAAGGCGGTGTCGGTAAAACGACGACTACGATGAACTTGGGTATTGGATTAGCAATGCAAGGAAAAAAGGTACTCCTTGTCGATTGTGATCCACAGGGAGATTTAACAACTTGTCTTGGATGGCAACGAATTGACGATATACCTATTACTCTTGCTAATAAAATGCACGATGTTATCCGTGACGATAATGCAGATGTTTCAAGCGGAATACTTCACCATAACGAAGGTGTTGACCTTATTCCTTCCAACACAGATTTGGAAGCGGTGGAAATGTACCTCGTTACTGCAATGAGCCGTGAGAACATTCTAAAAAGCTACTTGAGTAAGTTTAAGTCGGAATACGACTATGTGCTTATTGATTGCAGACCTTCACTCGGTATGCTGACATTGAACGCATTGACGGCGGCTGACAGCGTTGTAATTCCTGTTCAGGCACAGTATTTGCCTGCAAGAGCAATGACGCAGCTTTTTCAGACCGTTTCAAAAGTTAAGGCACATACCAATCCTAATTTAGCGATTGACGGTATTTTACTGACACTCGTTGATAATAGGACAAACCTTGCTAAAAGTACGATGGACGCAATTCGTAATAACTTCGGAAGTTTAATCAGGATATATAAATCAAAAATCCCGATTGCTGCAAAAGCCGCCGAAGTGACGTCCAAAGGAAAAAGCATTTATGCTTATGAGCCTAACAGCAAGGTAGCATTGGCATACGCTGATTTCGCAAAGGAGGTGCTTGCCGATGGCAGACAGAAAGAGCGACTTCGCTCTACCGACGCTCGATGACCTTTTCTCTACGCAACAGGAGCGTGACGATGCAAAACTCGAAAAGATAAGGGATATTCCCCTTGAACTTATTGACGATTTTCCCGACCACCCATTTCAGGTTAGAGATGATGAGGATATGGAACAGCTCGTTGAAAGTATCAAAACAAACGGAGTATTAACCCCTGCCGTGTTGCGACAGAAAGAGGACGGACGATACGAACTTGTTTCAGGTCACAGACGAAAACGAGCCTGTGAACTTGCAGGACTTTCTACTCTCAGAAGTGAGATTAAAGACTTAACCCGTGATGAAGCTGTTGTATATATGGTTGAGAGTAATTTTCAGCGAACAACAATACTTCCGAGCGAAAAAGCCTTTGCTTACAAAATGAGAAATGAAGCGATGAAACGACAAGCAGGCAGACCGAAAAAAGAAAATCTGTCCCCACTGGGGACGAATTTACGAACTGATGAAATGATTGCCCAAGAAACAGGCGATAGTAGAAATCAGATTCACAGATTTATTCGGTTGACAAATCTCGTACCTGAACTTTTAGAACTCGTTGATGAAGGAAGAATTAAAATGCGTCCTGCCGTTGAGCTGTCCTATCTCAATGAAGATTGTCAGCGTGATGTTGCCCTACAAATTGATATTAACGACTGCACACCGTCGCACGACCAAACAATCTGAATGAGAAAGATGTTCGATAACGGCAAACTGACAGCAGAAGAGGTTGAAGCTATTATGTCAGAAGAAAAGCCTAATCAGCGAGAGCGTATTGTTTTGCGTGGTGATAAAGTACGAAGCCTTATCCCTAAAAATATTCCGTTAAAAGATACGCACACAACAACGGCAGGCTTGTTGTTGTGGTGAAAAGGTGTAAGTAATTTATCATAGACAAAGCTAATTTTGTTTGATATAATTTTAGTAATAAAAATCGGAATTTGTAACAGAGATTATTTATACTGCAAAGGGAAATACTTTATGAAAAATATTTTTGATATTAAAATAAAACCTTTAGAGCCTAAACTTAAATCGGATTATCTGGCTTTTTTTGATAGTCGCGCATTCACAGACGAAAATCCTAACGGACCGTGTTACTGTACGTCGCCTAATCAGGACGAAGAAACGATTAAACAAATGGTTAGCGAGTTTTCTGCAAATGGCGTAAAGGAAACGATTAGAAAGTATGCTATAAAGATGCTTGATGAAAATAAGATTCAAGGATATTTGGCTTTCGATGGTGATACTTCTATTGGATGGTGTAACGCTGCGGATATTGAGAGTTATGTAGGATTTGTTCCAGAGTTTGCCCGTACTAATACTTGTGGAAAAACAATCTCTATCGTATGTTTTGAAATAGCACCTGAGTATCGGGGAATAGGTCTTGCCTTAGCTTTTATTGATAGGATATGTGCTGATGCGAAATTAAAAGGCTATGTAGCTGTTGAAGGCTATTCTAAAATATATGAGGGACGCAATGACTATGATTTTTATGGACCTGTCGGATTATTTCAGAAATCAGGATTTCAGGAGATTGCAAGGAAAGATGGGCAGATTATAATGCGAAAAGTTTTATGATAAGTAAATTCCGATTTATTAAACTAAATATTAAACAGAAAACTCTGATCGGGAAATCCAGTCAGAGTTTTTTATTTTTAGTTAACATTTGAAAGGAGGCTAAATTTTGGCTGATATAAAAACAAGAGATACGGTCAAAGAAACAATAAAAACGCTGAACAAGTCGGTTGTTGCTACAGAGCGTATGAAATCAGCATATATACAGACAAAGGATAAAGCTGAACATTCTACTAACTCAGAAGAACATTCAGCTAATGAATACGCTACTGATAGAGTTGAATCAGTGACAAAGCGTGGAGTTGAAGAAACAGCTCACCAAACTAAAAAGCAGCTCGGCAATGCAAAAGACGGAGCAAAAAAGATCAAGAATGAAGTTAAAACTCGTATTGAGAACAGAGTAATGAATAAGGCTGAAAATACAGTTAAGGATTCTGCTCAAAATGCCGCTAAAAAGTCCGCTGAAAAATCTATCAGGAACACTTCCCCAAAGGTATATAGCGGTGGTCGGAAAAGCATTCGTGCTGTTGAGCAAACTTCAAAGACAATAAAGCAATCTGCTCGTTCGTCAGGGAGTAAGACTATAAAGGCAGCACAGAAAGGCACAGTAAAAATCGTTAAATTCTCTGTCAAAACCGCCGAGAAAACTTCAAAGGCGGCAATCAAGACGGCAAAGCAAACGGCTAAGGTTGCACAGAAAACGGCAAAGGCATCTGCTACGACCGCCAAGCGTTCAGCGCAGGCAGCAAAAGAAGCGGCGAAGGCTACCGCAAGAGCGGTTAAGATAGCTGTCAAAGCAGCTATAACTGCGGTAAAGGCAATGATTGCAGGAATGAAGGCTTTAGTTGCCGCAATAGCGGCAGGAGGTTGGGTTGCACTTATAATTATAATAGTTATATGTCTTATCGGGCTTATTCTCGGCTCGGCTTTTGGCATTTTTGCTTCGGGCGAAGAATCTGACACAGGATTAACAATGCGTGATGCGGTACAACAAATCAACGAGGACTACGAACAACACATTGAAGATATTAAGAGTAGTAATACTTATGATATTCTTGAAATGTCCGGCAGCCGTGCAAAATGGAAGGAAGTCGTTGCGATTTATGCAGTAAAAAAGAATATGGTTAGTAATAACCCTGAAGAAACACAAGAACCTGATGAGGTTGCTACAATGACAGAAGCAAAGCTACAGGACTTGAAATATATCTTTTGGGAAATGAACTCTATTTCATCTCGAACTGAAAAGAAAACCGTAAAAGAAACTGTTGAGGAACGACAGGATGATGGCAAAATCAAGCAAGTGGAGAAGAATGTAGAGAAAACCACTCTATATATTACTGTTTCTCACCGTGACCTTGAATCTATGATGAATCGTAACTGCTTTACTGATGAGCAAAAGGAAATGTGCCGAGAACTTCTAAAAGATGAAAACAATGCTCTATGGTCAGCCGTTCTGAACGGCATAGCGTATAGCGATGACCAAATTGTAAATGTTGCCATAGAGCAGCTTGGAAATGTCGGCGGTCAACCTTATTGGAGTTGGTACGGCTTCGGCGCTCGTGTAGAATGGTGTGCTTGTTTTGTTTCGTGGTGTGCTAATGAGTGCGGTTATATTGACGCAGGCGTTATACCAAAATACTCCGTTTGTGATACGGGTGTAGATTGGTTTAAGGAGCGTAATCAATGGCTTGAAGGCTCAGAGGAGCCACAGGCAGGTATGATTATTTTCTTCGATTGGGAATATGATGGGCTTGACGGCAATTCCGACCATACAGGAATTGTTGAGAAAGTAGAAAACGGCAGGGTTTATACAATCGAAGGGAATTCAAACGATAGTAGTCAGGAAAAATCTTATCCCATAGGATATTATGAGATACTCGGCTACGGAGTTCGGGCATACTAAGACTGATTTAAAAAATGGATACCGTCCGTTTGGGCGGTATCTGATACATAGCTATGAAATGAGCTAATTGAAATGATAGGTAAAAAGAAGAAAATCTATTCGTAGGATGAGAAATATGTCAATGAAGCAGTTAGGTATAGCAGTATTTTTTTCGAGGGTAACGCTAAGATATGGATTGCTCAGTATGAAAGTGGATAGCGTACACCTAAGAAAATACTGCTTAATGATATTGTCGTACAGCTCAAAGTTTTTATAGAACGCATTACTCTTTATTCCTGAAATCAATACTTTAGCAAGAGTTATGCACACTTTGTTTATTTTATATGATATATACGTTTTACGGATTAAGATGATAAACAACACTTTCGAGGAACTCTGCATAGCAATTAGTGTATAGCCAGATTAGTACGACAGATATTTTGATGGTGAAGTTGTTAGAGAAGAATATGATAATTGGCGATATAACTATAAATGAGGAAATACCATCCGAGAGGGCGGCATCATAATTTTAATCCTTTGGCTAAGTTGATTGAATTCTATAACTGTTTATTTCATAATTCTTTTGCGCAATCAAGCAATTCTTCTGACTTGGTCGGATTGGTAATTACTGTATGGGGAATTTTTTAGACGTTATTATAAGATGATCACAAATGTAAAAGATTATTTGCATAGAGGGAAAATTGATAACATTTTTAATGTTGTGCACTTTGTCCTATAGACAAGTTTATATAACGAGCACATCCTTATTAGTATAAACTAAGCAACATTGTTTGTGAACAGGATGATAAAAGTAACTTACTGTAAAAAAACTTATTAGTAAAAATAACCCGACAGAGAAATTTTTATATTTGCAGTCGAGTTCCGCTTGCTAACATTATTAATTAGATGTTGCACAGATCGTATCAACATTAGAATTATTAAGTTGAAATGTAATTGTGGTACTAAAAGTTTTTTGTTTATCATTATATGTTATTGTCATTATTCCGTCATATTTTTTTACCACTCTTTTAATACTTTTTATGCCGATACCATGCATTTTAGGATCTTTCTTTGATGATACAATACTATCATTTATTTGCAGAGGCTTTGTATCACTTGAGTTTAAAACACTTATCACGAGAAAATTAGAATTTCTTATGTCTATAGAAAAAACTATAAATCTATTTTTAGATTGCCTTGCAGCTTCAGTAGAGTTTGCAAGCAAATTATCAAATAAAGATGTTATATCTGGATCGCTCATAAAATTGATTTGAGTATTTTGAATGTTTATATCAAAACATATCTTTTCGCTTTTACAAATTTTATAATATCTGTTAGTAATCAGGTTAAGTAATGCGTTATTGCTATAGTCAATTGGGTTCATTATATCAAAATCATTTTCTATGTTATCAATATATTTGACTATATCAGAATTATTATTTGTAGAGAGCATTTTTAATGAATTCAAGTGTTTTGTTATATCATGAATTAAAACCTTAGAATTTTCATTTTGCTCTTTTAAGAGTTCATAATATGTAACACGATTATCTTCTTTTTGTTGTGTTAAAAGAAGCTCCGTATATTTTTGGTTTGTTTTTACTGTTTTATCATGCACATAAAATACAACAATATTTGATAGTAAAGAGAGTAAATTGCAAATCACTAATGCAAATTTAAAAGTTTCATTTACATTGTATGTAATGCATAAAAATATTGATGTATACATAAAGGAAATGGAAGCTGCTGGTAGAATACATAAGAATAAAGACGAATACGATTTGTCGCTTTTATATTCCTTTGAGGAAAATTTTGCAGAGAAATAAACAACGATGAAATACAGTAATTTACTTATACTTGCTTGAATAATGAGTATATATTGGTCTCTGAAACAAGCGTCTAAATCAATAGAGAATAAAACTGAAAAAACAAAAAACACAAGTATTTCCGTTACAATCATAAATGAAATCAATAAAAAAGGATGAAACAGGCTTGATTTTATATTTACTTCATAGCATAGAATTATAATAATAAAATTAAATATAAAGAAAGATAAAAGGTTTAATAACGGAATGTTTAATTTTGCAATAGAAAAAGAAACAAAACTACTTATCGATGCAATAATAAAAACAAAACCATAATTTCGCTTTAGTCTGAATTTCTTATTAAAATAGAATATGGAAATAATTGTTTCAATAATAAAAACGATTGCATAACATAATTCCGAAATCATACCGTCACCCCAATATATTTCTGAAAAGAATCTTTAAATGAAGAATAGTATCTTCTGGAGATGGGTATGTGTTCAAATTTTTTGCCTCTTGCAGATAAAGTGACTTCGGTTTTACTAAAGTTTGTTACATTCTTTAAATTGACTATGTAGCTATAATGTGATTGTGCGAAATAATCGTATTCTTTTAATAATTTTTTCCAAAAGTCAAAATTGTTGAGTGTTTGTAATTTGCGGTCTATAGTTACGACGCAAGCTTTTCGTTTTTCTATAGTTATATAAATAATATCTCTGGTAAATATATTATAGAATTCATCATAAGTTTTTACAGCAATATTTTGTGTACTCTTTTGGTATATGTCAATCGCCATATTTATGTTTTTTATAAATCTGTTTTTATCTAGTGGCTTTGAAAGAAATCTGAAAACTTGAAGAGCCATTGCATCATCTAAATAAGATTGAAAAGACGTGACGATAAAAATAATTATATTAGGATTTTTTTCTTGCAAATATTTTGTTACGGATAGTCCTCCGATACCTGGCATTTCTATATCAACAAAGGCAATATCGAATTTTTCGTTATTGTGCTTAACATCATCACCACATGTATAAGAGGTTATATCGAAAAATAAATTTCTTTGCTTCGTTACAGCGTCAAGAAAATTTGTGATTTGCTTAATTATATTAGAATCATCATCACAAATTATAATCTTCATGTTAATTTTCACTCCTTTTATAAGATTATAACTCATAAAATTTAATTTGTCATCTTATTTTTCTTGTTCTAGTAATATTATTTCTATTATTTTTGAGATAAGGGATAATGATTCTTGATTGCAAAGCAGAAGATTATCTGTGATGTTTTTTGGAATATCATTTGTTTTTATATTGCCAAGTAGTAAATAATCCGGGGTTACTTCTAACTTTTCACAAATTTTAGCCAGTGTTTCCAAACTGGGAATTGAGCGTCCATTTTCAATATTTGATATATGGTTATTTGAGAGATCAGTTATTTCTGCAAGATAGTTTTGCTTTATTTTTAATTCATGTCGTCTTTGTGCAATTCTAATCCCGATTTTATCGTAATCAACTGTCATAAAATATCACCCTAATTATGGTATCAATTTTTAGAACAATAATGAACAAATTAAAAAGAAATAATACTTATATAGTTATAAAAAAACAAATATTTTAAAATTTATTTCGTTTAAGTGTGATTAAAAATAATATCTATTGAAAAAATAACCATTTTTGTTTGAAATCAAACCAGTTTTACATAATTTCACAAAAAGAAAATTTAATATGTTAAAATAACGCAAAAGGAGGAACATACAATGGAAAAAAAGAGAACAGTGTCAAGCAAAGTAAAAAGCGGAGTCAAGTCTTGTTTATCAGTAGCACTTAAATCTAATGCGAATTCCACTGGCTGTTTTTTTATTTATCAGCCCAAAGTACCAAAAGAACTTAATAGATTTAAGAAGATAAAATGATTAAAAGGATTTCCAGCAAAGTCGCCTGCTTCTTATGTAAAGATGAAGATTGTCAAGATAGTTACGATTTATATGAGTATGCTGTATACATTATTTTATCTTCAGCATTCCATATAGCTACAATTATCGCTTTAGGATTGTGCTTTAATTTATTAGTTGAAAGTATAGTGTTCTATTTTTCTTTTATTGCTATCCGTAAGTTTGCAGGCGGCTACCATGCTAAAAAGTCAAATCGATGTTATATTATTTCAACAGTGTCTTCAATAATAGTTTTAGTATTAATAAAGATAATACTTATATGCAATTTTAAGTTTATTGAATACCTATTATTGCTTTTAGGAATGTTTTGTGTAATAGTTATTTGCTATTTGTCACCTTTAGACACAGTTAAAAATCCTTTAAACCATAAAGAAAAAATAGTTTTTAAAATTATTTCAATTGTATCTTCAGTTACTATTTTTTTTATGTCATGTTTATTAATAACGTTTTCAGTTTTTAATATCGGTATATCAATGATATTTGGTGTTTTTATGAGTAGCTTAGTATTAGCTTTAAGAAAAGCAACAGAAAATCATTAGTGTTTAATAATAATTGAATGTTTTTTAGTTTATTATTAATTTGGGTAAGAATGACGGGGAGTAATCTTATGGTTAACATGAATTGGAGGAAATATTATGAAACATTTATCTTATAATGAACAAATGAAAACTAACGGCGGACGAACTGTTTGTGTAAAGACATCCATATATAAGGGCTCTGCCGTTAATCATTATTTTCAGATTTTGTTTTGGTCAACAACTCATAAAGATTATTATATGGGTAAACAAGCGATTTGGTATTGTTATGGATGATAATTACAAATGATGTTTTTAATATAACATAAGTTTATTTGATATTTTACTGCCCGTCATTTTTATATATGAAAGGAAAAAGTAATGAAATATAAAGTTGTTCGTCAATTTGATGAACGAGATTGTGGTGCAGCATGTCTCGCAATGATTTGTAAATATTATGGCCTAAAAATATCACTTTCAGGTGCTCGTGAACTAACAAAAACTGATCTTAATGGAACTAATATATATGGTTTAATTAAGGCAGCAGAAGAAATTGGGTTTAATGCTACACCTTTATTTGGTGATTGTTCAGAGTTAATAAATGGCTTAGATAACAATGAGATCCGATTCCCTTTCATTGCACACATTATTTTAAATAATCAATTTGAACACTTTGTGGTCATATATAATATAAAAAATGATAGAGTTATTGTTGCTGATCCTGCGGTGGGAATTGTTAAGTATAGAATAAAGGATTTTACTAATGTATGGACTGGAAAAATTGTGACATTTCAGTCAAATGGAAAATTAAAAGGTCATAAAGTTTTTAAAAATAATGAGAAACAATTATGTAACACCATAAAAAAGCAGATTAGTTTGATTTTAATAACGCTTATTTGCTCGATTGTAATTTCAGCTACAGGAATTATATCGGCATATATTTTTCAATATATAGTTAATTTAACGCAAACTGATTTAATACTATATGAAAATGATAGTTACAGTATTTTATATGTATTATGTGGAGCAGTAATTTCTTTATATTTTGTTGAATTAATATTGAATATTGTTAGGGGAAAATTATTGTCGCATTTATCTAATAAATTGGATGAATCGTTTATGCTCCAATATTATAAAAAAATAATAGATCTTCCCATGAATTTTTTCGGAACAAGAAAAAGTGGTGAGATATTATCAAGATTTTCTAATGCAACTGAAATTAGAACTGCAATTACTGACGTTTTATTTTCAGGTACAATTAATATCATAATGGTTTTAGCTGGTGGCTTTTTCCTTTTTCAAATATCTTTAAAACTATTTATAATTATAGTTTTGATAGCAGTTTTATTTATTATAATCTCTATCTTTTTCAAGAATAAATTTGAATTTTACAAAAGAGAGTTTATGGAAAATGATTCACAAGTAACAACTATTCTAAAAGAATCTATAGATGGAATAGAGACCATAAAAATATATAATTACGCTAAGATAATAAAACAAAAAGTAGAAGTTCAGTTTTATAAATTGTTAAAAAGTATATATTGCTGCAATATTTTAGAGAATAACCGCTCTGCTATTGTTTCGGCCATTTCTTCTATTGGTATTGTTCTAATCATAGCTATTAGTGTTATCGAGATTACTCTTGGCAATCTAACTATAGGAGAATTATTTTCCTTTTATGTTTTATGTGGATACTTTTTGAGCCCATTTGTTGATTTAGTTGGAATGCAAAAAGAAATACAAAGCGCTTTTGTAGCATTTCAACGATTAGGAGATTTAATGAATCTCGAATCTGAAAACTTTGATAATGGTGAGTTGATGAATAATTTTACGTCCGACATAATAATTAATGATGTGTCTTTTAATTATGGATATAGAGAACCGGTCATAAAAAATTTGTCATTAAAAATTAAGGGTGGTCAAACAGTTGGGATTGTTGGTAAGAGTGGATGTGGTAAATCTACTTTAGCCAAGTTACTTTTAGGTTTATATGATGTGAATTCAGGAGAAATACGAATAGGCAATAAAAATCTAAGAAATTTTAATAAAAATAGTGTTCGTGATAAGATATCTTATTTGCCACAGGTACCATTTTTTTTTGCTGATACTATTATTAATAATCTAAGAATGAGTAATAACGACATAACAAAAGAAAATATTATTGAAATGTGTCAAAAGGTCGGAATACATGATTATATTATGACTCTACCCTTTAACTATGATACAGTTCTAGAAGAAAATGGAAATTGTTTGTCGGGAGGACAAAAGCAGTTATTAGGTATAGTGAGGGCATTTATATCAAAACCAGATATATTAATACTTGATGAGCCAACCAGTAATCTGGATAGTATTACTGAAAGCAATTTGGAAGAGTTAATATCAAAACTTTCATCTGAATCATTAACTTGTATAATTATTTCTCATAGAATGAGGACAGTAGTAAATTGTGATAATATATTTTTGATTGATGATGGAAAAGTTGTAGAAAGTGGTACACATAATGAATTGCTTTTAAAAAAAGGTAGGTATTACAAATTTTGGTCAAGGCAAAATTCACTTAATATTAATTAGTATTTAGGAGTATTTATTTATGAGATATTTTAAATTGTTTTTTTCAATTATTCTTGTTATATCAATTATGCTGTCTTTTCCTAGTTGCTCAAAGGAAAGTAGAGATGGTTCTGAAAATATATATGTATACGATGAAACAAAATTAGTGCTTCCACAAGAATTTTCACGAGTTATTGATATGTGTGTAATAAAATCAGGAGAACTTAGAATTGCAGTAACCAATTCTTGTAATGATGTTAGTATTTTTGATTCTTCAGATAATGGGAATTCTTGGGATTTGGTGTGTGATGTTTCAAAATCGCTTGATTTGAATGAAGATTCATACACAAATATAATTCTTTCAGATGAAAATCATTTTTTTTGTGAGAGTTGTGAAAACATAAAAAATAATGAAGATGTTTTTACTTCAGAAAAAAAATATTATTATTTCAACAACAATGAAAATACAATTGTGAAAATTAATCTTGATGATATAAAATCAGATGATTTTGTAGAAGAGTATGATGATATTATTTCGAATCAAAATATTGATATTAGAAACGGTATAACATCAGGAAGTTTTACTCAGGATGGTAATTTGTTGATTTCTGATTATCTTGGAAAAGGATATTTGTTTGATACAACATCCTGGAAAAAAATTTCAGAATACGAAATTAGTGAGGAAATGAATCAAGTTGAGGATATTTGTAATTATGAAGATTATACGATAGCGGTGTCTTATGCTGGTTCTCTATTTTACGATTATTTAAACGGAAATATTTCTGATGAAAGTAAATTAGAAGAAAACATTACAGATGTTATTAGTGATGCACTAAAAATTACAACAATTTCTGGAAATTATTTATTTATAAGAAACGGCGTTCTTTATTTTTTTAATTCCTGTGGGTTGTATAAATATAGTGAGAATGAATGGGAAAAAATAAATGAATGTAATGGAACATTTATAGGGAAAACTGGAACACGTGTAACATCTTTTAGTGTCTTTGATGAAAATAAATATTATGTTTGTGTTACTGATACTATAACTAATAATTCTGAAATATATACTTATTCCAAGACAAAGTTAGATAGGAGTAAGAATACTTTAACGATTTGGTCATTAAAGGAAAGCACTGCAATTGAACGTGCTATTAATGTTTATAAAAGCTTAAATAATTCGATGACTGTGAACTATGAAATCGGAACAGGTGAAGATGGAGCAATTACTGTAAAGGATGCAATAAGCAACTTAAATACTAAGCTTCTTGCAAACGATGGCCCCGATATTATTATGCTTGATCAGATATCAATTGACACTTATATAAATAATGAATATCTCCTTGATATATCGGATGTAATCAAGGAATTAACGGAAAGCGATAAATTGTTTGATAATTTGGCAAATGCGTATAATAAAAATGGGAAAATTTATGCCATACCATCGAGGTTTGCAATTATGATTGTTGAGGGTGATAAAAAAACTGTAGAGAACGCATCGAATATATCGTCATTAATCTCATATGCGGAGCAACTAAAATCCGATAATTCAAAAGTAAGTGTTTTTGAAGAGGATAACTTTGAATATGTTGCAGAGTATATGTATAATGCATCAGTGTCGACTTTGATAAACAACGGTGAAATAAACAGAAGTGCTATTAAAAAGTTTTGCTCTGATATTCAAAAGTTACATACAATTTATAATAATCCTAATGTTTTATTTGAGGAATCCATTGACAATGTGTTTGTAGGAACGGATTACTATAGCCTTGCTGATGACTCATTGCAGATTGGAACCGATTATGTTTCAAGTTATGGTTACCAGTTTTCGGGAATAAACGCTTTAAGAAAATATAACAATGATTACAACTATGCTCTTATGAATTCATCAGCAGGAAATATCTATTTGCCTATGAATATTGCTGGAATTAACAGTAATAGTAGTAACAAAGAGATGGCTAAAGAATTTATAAGAACGCTTTTATCCGAAAATGTTCAGACATTAGCAGAAAATGATGGCGCAGAGCCTGTAAATAAGGTTGCTTTTAAAAGTGATTTAAACGGCGATTATAATATTGATATGGGCAGTCTAAAGTTAAAATCACTAACTGATGACGAAAAATCAAAACTTATTGCACTTACTGAAAGCCTTGATACTCCGGTTAATCGTGATATAACGATTAAAAATACAATTTTTGAACAGCTTGAAAGTTGCTTTAATGGCTCAATTTTGCTTGATGAAGCAGAAGAAAATATAATCAATAAGCTTGAGCTCTACTTAAATGAATAGATATGAGAAAGAACAGTAAAAGATTTATTACTATAAAAAGATCTTGTGCAGGATATTTATTTATCCTGCCAAGTCTTATTGGTATAGGATTCTTTTTGGCATTTCCGCTAATTGATGTGCTCAGGCGATCTTTTGTCTCAAACACAACGTGGGAATTCAGCGGATTGGAAAATTATAAACGAGTATTGACAAATTCCGCTTTTAAACTGGCTATTACCAATACTGCTTGGTTTACCTTAATATGTATCCCTATGCTGATGGTTATTTCACTAGTTATAGCAACTGCTATGCATAACCTGAAGAACGATGAGGAAGGACTTAAAAATATTTTCTTATTCCCAATGGTTATTCCAGTATCTTCGGTGGTCTTGGTGTGGAATATAGTATTTGATAGGCAAGGGCTACTTAATAGTGCTTTAAGTATTATAGGTATCGGTAATGTTGACTGGATGAACAGCGATTATGCTTTTGTAATATTGATAATAAGCTATATTTGGAAAAATCTTGGATATGACATAATTCTTTGGTTAGCAGGATTATCAGGAATTCCTGACAGCATTTATGAGGCGGCATATGTTGATGGTGCGTCAAAAGTAAAGTGCTTTATTTATATAACATTGCCAAATCTAAAATATACCGTTTTTATGGTATCTGTTATATCTTTGATAAATTCATTTAAGGTTTTCCGTGAAGCCTATCTTGTATCGGGTGAATACCCTGATACAAGTATTTATATGATGCAAAATTTATTCAACAATTGGCTAAGCGATATGGCTATTGATAAAATTGCCGCAGGGGCTGTTATATTTGGTGTACTAATTTTTACCGTTATTATAGTTCTATATTGTATTTTCGCAAGACGTGATAAAACATGAAAAAATATCTTATAAAAATTTTGCTGTATTTTATAGCAGCCTTTTTTTGCCTGCCAATGTTACTTGTGGTTGTTGGCTCTTTGATGGGTGAGGATGAACTTGCTTTAAATCTTGCAGCTATATTGTCAGGAAATGATGGTTATGCACAATGGGATTTGTTTCCTACTCAGCCATCCTTGCAATCGTATATTAAGCTACTGTTTGATTCACCAGAGTATTTCAACACCTTTTGGAACTCATTAATAATGACTGTTGGTACGGTAATAGGACAAATGCTGGTGGGCATACCTGCTGCATGGGCTTTGGCACAGTATGATTTCAAAGGAAAGAGGATTCTTTTCTTTGTTTATATTGTACTGATGATTTTACCATTTCAGGTGCTTATGCTTTCAGAATACATAATGCTTAAAAGCTTAAATTTACTTGATACCTTTTTTTCAATTATTCTTCCAGGAATGTTTTCGACTTTTCCTGTGTTTATTATGCATAACTTTTTTTCTCAACTTCCCAAATCAATACTTGAATCCGCAAGGCTTGATGGAGCAGGAGAGTTTAAAATACTTATACATATAGGAATTCCTTGTAGTATGTCGGGAATCTTTGCAGCGGCAATTTTGCAGTTTATTGAATACTGGAACATAATTGAACAGCCTATGATGTTTATTAAGGAAAAGTCGTATTGGCCTATGTCGCTTGCTATACCTAATGCGAAGACCGAAAATATCGGTCTTGCTCTTGCTGCTTCAGTGCTTATGATGTGTCCCTCGATATTGATATTCATATTCGGAAAGAAATATCTTGAACAAGGAATTGCTGTAACAGGATTAAAGGAGTAATTTATGAACAACAATAAAAAAAAGGCCATTAAGGTTTTTGCAGTATTTATTGTACTTGTGATATTAGCAACAGTCATTTCAAATATTGCAAGTGATTTTACCAAGGTTAAGGTAATGGTGCAGAAAACCTCGCGACAGAGCATAAATCACAATATAGATACTGAGGGAATGGTAATCACAGAAATAAATAAATTAATAACCGTTCCTGAGGATTTACTGATTGAAAATATATATGTAAAAGAAGGACAAAGTGTTTCATCAGAAGATATTTTGTTTTCTATTGAATCAGGATCTCTTGAAAAGCAGATAAAAAAAATTCAAAATCTTCTCAATGCTTCCAGCACATTGGCAAATGCTACTTTAATAAGAGCACAGGAGGATTATAATGAGGCTGTAAGTGAAGGTCAAGATTCTGTAACAGAATCATTACAGGCATATAATAATGCAAAAAAAGAATATGAAAATTACAAGGCAGATGAAAACTATGAAGTAAGTCGTTTGTCTGAATTAGAGCAAGCTGTTGAAAATACAAAGGTAACCTATGAATCAGCGGTTAAAAATCGTAAGCAAAGTATAAAAGATGCCGAAAGAGCTTTAGAGGATGCAAAAAATAGTAGCGAATATAATAACATTGAAGAATATAAATCAAAAATCGACGAGTTAAATAAAATTATGGATAATAATTGCAATATTTTCTCAGGAAATAATGGCATAGTTCAAGAGATTTTAATAAAAAACGGAGAGAGTACACTTTCTAATTCTGCAATCATTTTAGCTTTAGATTCCGACAAAAAAAGCGTCGTTTTTGATGTTGATAAATCAATGCGTGATTATGTTAATAAAGATAGCTCGGTTTCTGTTTCAGGGTATAACAGTGAAAATGAGTACTGCGTATATGATAATCAACAAATATATAAGATTTACAATAATTCAAGTAGTGACAGCATGGACGGCGTTTATGAAAGTGACGCAAATACAAATAAGGTAGTAGTAAAGCTACAAAACTGTAATTTCAGTGTTTTATCCACTGTAAATATAAAAATGGAAAATAATTCCGAAAAATATGAGTATTGTGTACCAGTAGATGCTATTATGCAGGATGGAGATAATTACTTTGTGTATATAGTAAGTAAAAAAAACGGACTGTTAGGAGAAGAAACTGTCGCTAAGCATGTTGATGTAGAAATTGCGGATAAAGATTCACAGTATGCGGCAATAAAAAACGGAGAAATTCTTTATGAAGAAGATATTATCTGCGGAATCGACAAAGTTATTGAGGATGGAACAAAAATTAAGATATTCGATGAAAAAGAATAAGATTACAGCGGTTATTACCATACTTGTTATAGTGACAATAATCCTCTTTTGCTTTTACGAGGAAGTTATTTCGCTTGATTATCTGGGTCAATACAAAGACACAATGAATGTCACAAGTATTGGACATATTACAAATAGTCGTGCAAATGAGGTGCTTAATACGAACGCACACTCCAATGACAAATTAAAAATGTGTTTTATCAGTAACGCTGGTGAATGTGCGCTAAAAAGCATTTCGATTGATAAGGTTGTCAACGCTGAAGTGATTTATGTAAACGGTTATATCAATCTTCTTTTCCCTGAATTAAAGTATGAAAAAGATATTGATAACGGCAGTTGTATTATTGATATGGTAACTGCATCAAAATTGTACGGTCATACGGATATTATAGGTATGAAACTTACGGTTGCTAATAATAATTTTGTTATAAATGATGTTATTGATTCCAAACAGCAATTTATAATAATTTCAGACAAGGAAAATAGGACACTGCAATATGATCAGTTGTGTGTAAATACCGACGGTAAATCATCGAAACTAATTTTAAATAAATTGTCTGTTGTATATGGCATTCAAGGTAAAATAGTATGTTTTAGAATAATCGGTTTTTTGCCGCTTTGCCTTCTTGCGGTTATGTTAATAATTTCATCTGTATTATTGATACTTAAAATAAGAAACATAAGATTAAGGTTTTTAAGTTCAAAATATAGATATTGGTTTTACGGGACGGAGTTTTTGATTATAATTTTCGTAATTGTGTTAATGCTAATTTTTATTGGAGAAATGTGCCCTGTCGACCTGATACCCACGCTGTGGTCAGCGTTTGACGAGTGGGACGAAATTATGGAGAGCATAAATAGTAGTTTTAAAGTATTATTTATTAAAAATATGTTGTTCTTTGAATACAGTTATGTTTTGCAGTTGTTTAAAAGTATAGCTTTTGCGTTTATTACTTATATTTTATTTTTAATTTTTAAGAACTGTATATATAAGAAAGTAATTTATATTTTTGATTTGAAACTATAATATATGAAGAGTTACTTTTAATAAATGATTGCGGAACATGAATATGGCATAATATTCATTCATTTGATAACGGTGATTGCTTCATATATGCTGGGAAACATTTACTGCCCTTGCATTTGTTCAAAGAAAATAATAATGGCAATACTGATTGACAATTTTGAACACATTTTAAAATTTTTATGGATGATTTAAAATAAATATGAAGGAAACATTTGGTGGATTTGTAAAGCAAAAAAGAATTGTGAAAAATATATCACTCAGAACTTTTGCTGATGTGATAGGAGTATCACCGGAATATCTTTCCAAGATTGAAAACAATCTTAGAACGGCTCCAAAGGATATTGTTATCGAAAAAATTGCCAATAAACTTTCGTTGTGTAATGAGGAAAAAGAGATTCTTTTAGACTTAGCGGCTAAATCAAAGTCTAATTTATCGCTGGCTTCGGATTTAATGATATACATTAATGAAAACGAGATGGTACATAAAACATTAAGGATTGCAAAAAGAAAAAGTTTATCAAATGAAGAATGGCAAGAAATTTTTAATCTAATATCTAAAAAATAACTTATAAAAAAGAAAGTCCGAGTTGAATCTTGGATTTTCTTTTGAAATGACTGTGTACAAGTAAGTACACAAAATGGAAGGTGTAAAATTTTTGATTAAAACAAAAGAAAGAGTTTTATATCAATTTGATGTTCGGTGTCCATGCTGTAATAGAAAGTTGATGGTGTTAAATTTATCTAATTATAAAAAACCTATTGTTTGTATTTTAGAAAAGGACGAATTAGGTGTGCACAATACGGAAACGAGATGTCATATATGTAAATCATTTGTTGCGATTGATATAAGAAATTAAATAATTGACTTAGTACGAGCCTACAGCCGGAAACGCTGATTTAATCAGTAGGAACGAGCTTGCGAAATGCCGACAAGTTTATAGCTTTTAATGCTATATTCTGTTGGCGTTATTTTTTTGCCTTTTTGCGTTAAAAGCGGAAAGGGCAAAATGTTTTTTGAGAACAGAAAACATAGTTTAAATATTTGGCAAGCTTATATAGCTAAATACCCGTAATCGCCGAATTTTGATTTTATCTAAATTCAAAATTAAAAGGAGATTACGGTAAATGTTAAATAATTTAATTTCTCCTCTTTACGAGGAATTTAAAAAAGAGTGCAAAACAATCAACTTATTAGAAGAATATTCAAATTTCATAGGTGTTGAACAATGGATAATTATAACCGATTTATCAGTAGATGAACTGAATATTAAATATGAAAGTATTATTGCTGAATATTCCCCATACATTAAACTTTCGGTAGCGCAAGGCGAACCTATAATTGGGTACAACCGTATCGAGGACAAGCATAGAAAAAGAAAAAAGCTTTATGAGGATTCTCTACCAGATTTCAATGAAGATGATGAAGTATATAATCAACTTTCTCAAGATGAAGATTTTGTATCAGATTTGATGCTGCGAGAGTACATAAAAGAAATTCTTATGCTTATTCCCACCGAACGTCAAAGGGATAGGATAATTAAACACTACCTTTACGGGAAAACAGCTACAGAAATAGCAGCAGAAGAAAACCTTACTCCTCAAGCGGTTAATCAATCTATTAGGGCGGGAATAAATAATTTAAAAAAATTATTGTTATGACGTTTAAATTTCCCCTTTCACATTCCTTTATTTATAGAGGGGCTTTTAAGTCCGGACAAAGCCTTTTCATAATAGTATTAGGAAGAGAGGAATTTTATTGAATAAAAGGAAAGTTTATCGTGGAGATATTTTTCTTTACGATTTTGGTAACTCAACAGGCCCAATCCAAAATGGCTTTCGTCCTGTTTTAGTGCTTCAGGCAGATAATTTTAACTCTAAGTCACCAACTATAATTGTTGCTGCAATAACAACCGCAATTAGGAAAAGTTATCTGCCCTCGCACCTTGTTATTGGTGAAAGATATGGATTGGCCGAGCCGTCTATGGTTATGCTTGAACAACTTTATCCTGCTAACAAAGACGATCTAAAAGAGTGCATCGGTCATATAAGTGATGATAACCTTAACCGAAAAATACATATTGCATTAAAACAGGTGTTTGGATATTGGGATTATTACAGAAAAAACACCGCAAATATACGATGCTTATGTTCAAAGCATTTGGATGAATATAAGTCTGTCTCTGAATTTATAGTGCGCAGAGTTGATCCATTGACTAATGAAAAAGATAAATGCGATAAGTGTCAGTCTTACGGTTATGACTACTTTGTTTTCAGCAGAGAAAGAGGTGTTAAAAGTGTCAGATAATTCTGTGGAAGCTATACCCAAGAAGGAAGTCCCTATTTGGAAAAGAAGCACATTGACTATTGATGAAGCAGCAGCTTATTCAGGCATTGGTAGAAATAAACTCCGTTCCCTTACAGATAGAGAAGATTGCCCTTTTGTGTTATGGGTGGGTAGCAAAAGACTAATTAAACGCAAACTTTTAGATGAATACATTGATAATATGTATTCGATTTAGCGGATATTTGTCAAGTCTGCAAATTAAAAAATCGCATCATTGGCTAAAGGGCATTACTAAGATAAAATCATATCACGGTAATGCCCAAATACTTTTGAAGGAGGAAAAATAATGGCTACCAAAAGAAAAGATACAAATAGGATTGTTTTAAAAAAAGGAGAGTATCAAAGAAAAAACGGTACTTATGCGTACAGATGGAGTGATAAGAAAGGAAAACGCCATACTGTATATGCAAAAACCTTGGAGGAACTCAGGGATAAGGAAAAGGATATCGAAAAGGATAGATGCGATGGCATAAAAGCAGAAGCACGTTACACGACTGTAAATGAGTTGTATGATTTATGGATAATTTTAAAAAGAGGACTAAAAAACAATACATTTGAGAATTACAAATATATGTATGAAACCTTTGTCCGTCCTTCTTTCGGTAAACAACGAATATCAATATTAAAGAAATCCGATGTAAAAAAATTCTATAATTATCTCGCTGACGAACGAGGTTTACAAGCGTCTACGATTGATAGTATTCATACTGTACTCCATCAAGTGCTTGATATGGCAGTCGATGATGATTATATTAGAAATAATCCGTCAAATAATGTACTAAAGGAGCTTAAACAGTCACATATTTTCAAAACTGAGAAGAAACGAGCTTTAACAATGCCTGAACAGGAGTTGTTGCTTAATTTCTTAAGAAACAATCATACATATTTTCATTGGTATCCTATTTTTGCTGTGATGGTTGGCACAGGTATGAGAGTTGGAGAGGTTACAGGTTTAAGATGGTGTGATGTTGATCTTGATAATGGGATTATTGATGTAAATCATACTTTGGTATATTATTGTCATAGAGATGAAGTCGCTAAAAACGGTTGTTACTTTAATGTGAATACGCCTAAAACCACTGCAAGTAACAGAAAAATACCTATGATAGACTCTGTCAAAGAAGCTTTTCAAATTGAAAAGGAATATCAGGAACAGTTAGGAATAAAGTGTTCTGCTGTTATTGACGGTTATTCAGATTTTATTTTTGTAAATCGTTATGGTCACACACAACATCAAGGGACACTCAATAAAGCAATTCGCAGAATAATAAGAGATTGTAATGATGAAGTACTGCTTAAAGATGAAAATGCAGAAATTCTCTTGCCTCATTTTAGTTGCCATTCACTTAGACACACATTTACAACTCGTATGTGTGAAGCAGGCATTAATATCAAGGTTATTCAGGATACATTAGGGCATAAGGATATTTCAACAACAATGAATATATATACTGATGCAACGAAAGAACTAAAAATCGAGGAATTTAAAGAGCTTAATTCATTCTTTAAAAAATCACAATGACATTATAAGTAGGCTTAGGGATTTTCCTAAGCCTTGTTTATTTTGAGTTTAAAAGACTGTTTTTTATCTAAATATCAGAGGTAATTACAAGTTCTTCAAAAAAGAACAATAAAAGACATCTGTTTTTTTACCGATTACGCCACTTACGCCAAAAGTTACGCCATTTAGAACATCATCTATAACAAGTTATAAAAATTTATAAAATTTTGGGTTGAAAAACAGGCTGATAAATGGTAAGATATGAATGGTTATGGAGGGATATAAAATGGACAAATTAAAAATCCCCACAATGAAGAGCTTGGATAAGTAATACAAAATGTTCATTGGAAATACTATGTGTTTCCAATGAACATTGATTTTTATGGCTGGGTGTTGTATTATAAAAGTAACGATAAATCGGAATTTGGAGGTATGTATTATGAATTATACGATAAACGAAGAAAGATTGACCGCTACGGAATATATTGAATTTTTGAAGAAGACGGATTTGGGGGTACAATATCCAAAAGAACGATTTGAAGAGCGAATCGCGATACTGGTAAGCAAAGTTTCTATCAGCTTAGTGGCAAGAGACCAAAACAAGGAGATAATAGGCGTCTGCTTTGGCATAACGGATTTTGCATATTGGCTCTTTATTACAGATTTAGGGATTATCCGTGAATGTGTGGGGCAGGGTATTGGAACGGCACTGGTCAGAAAATTGCACGAGTTGGCTGGCGGAACAAAAAATATCATTATGTACACTTGTGCGAATGAAAATGCCATTCCATTTTATGAAAAACTTGGAATGACCCAACCGAACGATGTTATGGTTTATAATCATGTAGAGTGGACAGATTTTACAGTTGAGTAGAACAAACTCAAGTTTGGCGAGTTTCGGTTGTTGTGTATGTAGCATACACAGAGGATTTATATAATTTCGTATAATCCTTTTTGGTATGATTTAGAAAACGGCTTAAATAAAGAAAAATTTTGCTTTAATTTGTTCCCGACAATGAAGCCTGTTGATTGAACGATAATATGTCCTTCGGAAACACTAAAAGCTTCCGATGAACATTGCTTTTTTGTAATATAAATGGAAGTTGAGGTAGAGGAAAATGAAGGTGTTAGTAATGAACTGCAGCCCTGTAAGAAATGGGGCCACTGCTGAAATTGTTAATATCATATCGAACTGCTTATCAAATAAATACGAAGTGAAAGCTGTATGCATCGATGATTTTAGTATTGGCTTTTGTAAAGGTTGCAGAACCTGCCATAGCACTGCCGAGTGTGTTCAGCATGATGATGTAGATGTTGTTATGGGGCAATATGAATGGGCGGACGTGATCATCTCGGTTGCACCGTCGTATTGGGCGGATATTCCAGGGCAGTTTAAAGCATTTATTGATAGATGCACACCGTGGTGTAATACACACGAACCTCACGCAACGATTAGCAGGGGGAAAAAGGGATATGCTATTGCTTTAAGAACTGGGCCAAGTATGAGGGAATGTAATCGTATTCTTGAAAGTATTGAACATTTTTACGGCCATTTAGAAATTGAGTGTTGTGGTAGGATGGGTTTGTGCTCTGTAGAATATAGAGAAGCAGTTGAAGAGCGGAAAAGCGAAATTCTTGAGTTTTGTAATGAGATTTAAGCGTACAAAATATCTGTTTAACAAGGAAAATTTGAAACAGTGATTTTAGATGGTTTGTATAAATTCGTACAAATGCTTTTGATAAAGTCTTAAAATGGCGCAAATAAAGGAAAATTTACTTTTTACGTTCCCAACGATGAAGTCACTCGACAAGTAAACACTGAAAAAAGTCAGAATTTATGCGGGTTTTGTGATTTTAAAAATCTTAAAAATCTTAAAATTTACACTCTTACACCATCCTTACACTATTTTGTGCAGGACGGTGTGCAGTAAATTTAATCAATCAATAAAGGTTTAGAAGGTATAGTCTTTCTAAACCTTTTCTTTTATAGGAAACAGTAGGGCACAAAAGAGCAACTTAGATGGCGCTGTCTGCTCGGATAGGGTGTAGCACACTGGCTGCCTTAACTAAGAGAAATTGTAGACAAATAGGGAGATTTTATTGTATGACTATACCAAAATTATAAAAAGTGCATAAAAACTTTATGACTTAAACTCAAATTTTGCTTGACTTGTATGTAAATATACAATATAATAATAAAGAAATAGCATGTGTCGGTATACTGGTCAGAGGTTAAGCCGGCAGTGATTTTAGCTAAAACAAAAAAGCTAAAAGGCTGAATTGTTATAGAAGATTACATTTTAAAATAATTCAGACGAAAAAATTTTTAAGGAGGAAGCTTAATGTTTATGCACAAAACACGGCTGCGTGATTTTTTTAACAAATCTTCGGCAATTATATTGTCACTGTTGATTTTGATATCAATAATCACGCCGCTATATGTAGGTATGTCGATTGCATCAGCAGTTGCAAACGCAAAGTTTCAACCCGGCAGAACCTACTACTTCTATCTTGGCGATGCTGCTGAAAGCATTACAGATGTGATAGAAAAGACTCCAAATAGTTTGGATTTTACAGCTCGTTTTGTATCATGGGACAAGGGCGGAGAAGTTGTATCCTCTGCTAAGCTTGTAAAAACTACTACGGCAGATAACGGAACAGTAGATCCTGATATTGCAAAGTATGTTTACAAGGTAACTATGCCCAGTGGAACAGAAGCTGCAGACGCTGTATATATTCGTGACTTGGGAGTTATTCCATCGACATTTACGGCGTCACCTACGGATCATGTAAGACTTATCTTTGATGCAGAGCAGGTTGATGATCTTGAGAATCCGGGATTTGTAACATTTGATAATCCCCTGATATCTGCAAGAGATTCCAGAGGTAATGCTCTTACAATCACAGATAACGGTAAGCAAATTATCACACCCTATGATCCTGCTAACGGAGCATACGGAGCTGTAATGAGTGACTATGTGCTTACAGGCAACGGTGCATCCAAAAGTGACTATTGGTGGTATGTAGACATTCCGGAGGATCAATTTGATAAAATTGCATCCGTAACATTCTACAGTGCATCCAGCAAAGGTGGGGCAGGCGGAGCAGTAGTAACACAGGAATTAGAGCCTATCCGTTACGGAGACTTTGTGTTCTTCAGAGGAACTATCCCTGTAGACCCCCATATTTACAAATTTGAAGCAAGCGATGCAAGCTTTAGCGACAAAGTAACAGACGGACGTTATCAGAACTACTTTATGGTAACAGAAGATTCTGAAATGATGGTTAGTAAGTATACTTATCCTGAACGCTTTAGTTCAGTGCCTTATCATGAGGTTTGGGTATACAACGAGTCATGGGCAGGTCTTGGTACAGTGTACGCTTCGGGAGACTATAATGACCCTCTCAATGGTACAACAGCCTTTACTGAAGATCCTAATAACTTAGGTTGGTTCAAGGGCTCAATTCCTGAGGAAGCAGCACTTCGTTTCCATCCACAGGCGGATGATGATGAAAAAGGTGCCTCAGAAATAACCAAGTATCCGAAGGAAAATGGTTATCCTGAAGGTGAAGCAGCATACTATATGTCAAACGATTATGAGGACCAGTGGATTAAAAAATCCAATGCAGAGGAAAAATTTGACTATTACGCTGCACAGGGTACAGGTTTTTCAAGTTCTGATATTTACTCTGTAAAAGCTACATATTATGACTATCTTTCTAATCAGGAAATGGAAAGCGGTTGGAGAAATAATTTGCCAAGCTTATGGAGTGGTGATATCTGGAACGGCGGTGACTGGGGTAATAGAAAAGAATTTGCAGATCAGTTCTCAAACTTCAACAATGCTGTTATGAGTGTGGCACAGTCAGATCGCTCATGGCGTTATCCCCTCTATTTCGGTAACTTTTCCGATAATAATGCAAATAAATTCTTAGACCCATATTGGGCAGATGTTTCGAATACAATTACTGGTATTAACTGGAATAAATTCTACTCTGTACAGAACTCATTCTTGTTTGGTGGCAATTATAAAAAACCAAACGCAGCTGTTTGGGGTTTGATGTATACTGATTTAAAGAAAAATTATTACGGTAATACAAACGGTGATTTCTCATATGACCTACTTGTAGGAAATAATGGTAAAACCACAGCTCCGTACTTTGATGCTGAGTGGCTTATAAATAAATCCGGCGACACAACAGGCGGTTCGTCAACGACAACAACCAAAACTTATAAAATAGAGGTAACTAAAGCACAGTATAATAGATACTATGATGCAGACCGTATGTTTTATGAAGTAAAAATTCCGGATGTATTTGACACAATATTAATTAATAATAATGGTACTAATATAAGCCAAAATATTTCATTAAATAGTCTTGTAGGAAATGTATTAGGTTATTATAATAACTCCAATTCAGGTGTATATTATCTCTCTGGTAATCAACTTAACAATTGTCCGATTGGTAAGACTTCACATGGCAGCGATGGTTATTATTATGTTATGTTCATGGATGAAACTAATGCAAGCAAATTCTTCAACATCCATGCTTGGAATTCCGCAGATAGTAGTAATGTTAAAAATGGTTATCCCGGAATACAGGTAAGAAGCGGTGCAAGCGAGAGTGTTACAATAACCACAAGCAACAGCAGTTCATCATACTCCGGCAGACGCGGTTATGTAGTATCCTCATACTTCCCATTTAGAACTGTTACAGAAAACGGAGTTACTCACTATAGATTCAATTCTGCTGACAGTGAAGGTAGCGGAGCAAGAGGTGATGTAGTAAACTTTACTTGGGAAAATGGTGTACCAAAAAAGGTTAACTACTATAATAATACTAATAAGATAAGAAACGCTTATAATAGTGAGGACAGAGAAAAAAATGGTAACAAATTAACAACTACGTCTTATGGTTTCTATCCGTTTAACACCGGTAACAGCAGTACTTGGGTAAATGAAAGCAATCACGACTTCGGTTTTGCAACTAAGATGGAAATGAATTTCCGTCTTCCTGAAAACGGTGTATATAGTAACGGAGAACATGCAAAGTTCACATTTACCGGTGACGATGACCTTTGGGTATACATTGATGGTAAGCTCGTTCTTGATTTAGGCGGTGCTCACTCAAAGGCAAGCGGTACCATTGACTTTGGTTACGCTAAAAACACAATTAGAGCTACTACAAGTTTGCTTGGTCTTTCGGTAAATGAAAATAATAGTTCATCGGATACTGATCACATAAATGATCCATGGGGAACTCAGAATAAAGATTTCACCAGTATTCATAACGACGATATAACAGAGGTTCACACCATGACCATCTATTATATGGAACGCGGTTTGATGGACTCTAACCTTTCAATCGACTTCTCAACAATGCCTGCTAATACAGCAGTTCGTCTTGAGAAGGATGTTGAGACAGCAAATGTAAACGACGGTTTTGATGTTTATACAGATGAAAACGGTGATTCAATCTCCGGCTACGCAAGCAGAAACGATACATTTGACTTCACTCTTAACAGAGGAACATCTGTAAACAGTGTAACAAGCTCAACAGCAGGTTTCCGCTATACTCTTATTGATAATGTAGCTTCAAGCAATTCAAGAACCGGCAGTGTTGCATCCAACAACAGTGTTACTCTGAAAGATAATCAGTTTGTGCGTTTCTTAAATCAGTTCTACGCAAATGATTATATAAAGGTTGTTGAAGCTAACGATACAAACAACACCTATAATTATACTACTCAGGTAGAGGTTTACGATTCCAGCGGTGTAGCTATTACTCCTACTAAGTTAGGATCAGGATATACAACTGTAAAATCTGGTGTATATCAGTTAGCTGATAATGACCGCCGAGTAGAATTCCTGCTTGACGGTGAAGGTAAAAACACAGCAACAGCAATCGTTAAATATACCAATATACCTGAAACTACAGACCTTGTTATAAGTACCGAAATTCTTGACGACGCTAGAAATCCTGTAAACAGAGACGCAAGAAGATTTACTTATCAGCTTCAGGCTTATGTTGAAGGTGCTTGGCGAAATGTACCTTTTGATGCAGACATATATCTTTACACCTTATCAAGTGACGGAAATAATGTTGTGCCTATGACATCAAGCGGAGAAAGAGTTTACTATGAAACACTTATTTCTAAGGATGGTAAATTCTCACTGTCTAAGTACAACAAACTTATTATTCACGACTTGCCTGTTGGTATGAAATATAGAATTACTGCAACAAGAGATGTACTTTATGCTCCTGTCGGCTATTATGAAGGTGTAAATAATACATGTGATAAAGATCCTACCGGAGCAAAACAGAAATCATATGGAAGTGGTTATCGTACTGCAGAGTTTTCACTTGCTTCAAGTAATGCACCAGGCAGTACTGAAATTGTAACTCCTGAGCAAGGTATTGCATACGCTAACCAGATTCAATTAATTAATATGTTCTCTCCAAGTGGAGCTTCAATCAGTGCACAGAAACTTCTTGACGATGTAAAATACAGTGGCGATGCAGGTAAATTTGAGTTTAAGGCAGAATTAGTCGGCGGTCATATCACAGGTCTTACGGGAACTTCCAGCGAAAGAGACTTAACTTCTGCTGACGCTGAGAAATACAAATTTACTTCAACTACTGTAGGAGTATCTGCAACGGGCGATATAACTTGGAGCAGTAGTTCTGATACCTTTGATTACCCAGGTGACTACATTTATAAAATCACCGAAGTACAAGGTACTGACAGTACTTATAAATATGATACAATAGCATACTACGCTTTGGTAAAGAATACCGGAGACGGCGATCCTATAGTATCATACTATAAAACATATTCAGGAAAAGGCGGTGAAAGCAGTCTTAGCAATAAGATTACTTCACCTGAAAGCCTTACAAATGGTGTTGTATTCAAGAACTATACAAACATTGATTATATTGATATCAGCTTTTTAAAGAAAGACGATAAGGGAACTGCTCTTGCAGGTGCAGAGTTTACTCTCTATACTGATGAAAACTGCACAACTGCAGGTATATCGGGAACCGAAATCGGGGGCGCTGTTGTAAGCACCAAGTTTGATAACAATAAACCGGTATTTACTAATCCTGTAACATCAGGTAAGGATGGTAAAGTAGTATTTAAAGGACTTGATTATAATCCAGGAACAGATACTTCAAAACCGGATAAAACCTACTACATTAAAGAAACAAAGACAGTTTCCGGACATCAGCTTGTCCCCGGTGTGTACAAGGTTGAAATTTACTCTAACGGTACCTATAAGCTTTACTATAATAATACATTAGTAGGTAGCGGAGACAAAGATAACGGAAGCAGTGTTGTAGTTACAAATAATACTCAGCCTGAACTTCCAAAGACCGGTGGAATCGGTGTTGGAATCTATTATGTAATAGGTGCAGTAATATTATTAATGGGTGTTTCCACATTAGTTTATTATAAAAAGAAGGAAAAAACAGATTCCCGCTTTTGATAAACTTCCGAAATAACAAAACTTATCTGATAAATCATAAGGGACGATGTTTACATCGTCCCGCAAACAGAATTCCTCAGGTGCGGATGAAAAATCCACCTGAAAAATATTTTAAATTTAAATTAATGAAAGGACGATTTTAATGAAAATCACAAAGAAAATCACAAGCTTATTGCTTGTAATGCTTCTTGCAGTTTCCGCGTTTGTATTCGCAATTCCTGCAAGCGCAGCAACTTATCCAACAAGCAATGTAACCTTAAAAATCCACAAGTATGAATTATCTCATACTGATGCTAATGAGGGCAAAATCGGCAACAGCGGCACAGATGCTAACCCTAATTTCACAGCTCCGAGTGGTGCAACACCACTCGCCGGTGTAGAGTTTTATATTTATAAAGTTGGCGACATAAATACACCTCAGCCTACTTCTTATACAACATCCGAATTTTCCCTTTTGGGTAAAGTAACAACAGATGCAAACGGCGTTGCTGATTTCACGATTGGATCTCCTGATTTTGGTCTTTACTATGTAGAAGAAGGTGACGCACCTGCTAAGGTAACTCAAAAAAGTGCACCTTTCTTTGTATACCTTCCTTCAACAAATGCACAAGGTACTGACTGGCTCACAGAAGTTAATGTTTATCCTAAAAACCTTACAACACTTGCTTCAACATCTCTTACTAAAACAGTAAATAATGCAACTTATAATCCTTCAGATGTTGCAACAGCTCCAACATTTGCTCTTATTGATACAAGCAATGGAAATGCTGAAGTAGTTACATTTACTCTTGCATCAAAAAATACAGCTGCACCTGCTCCTACAGTTTCTACAGATGCTAAATATGCATCAGTTACAGCAAGAATAGATGCTACTGATCCAGGTAAAATGATCGTTGAAGGTCTTCCTACAGGTACTTACAAATGGACAGAAAAAACTGCTGTAACACTTGACGGTAGCGATACAGCTTTACCTAAAGCAGCAGATACAGCAACATTTACAGTAACAGCAAAAACCAGCAACAATCAAAACTTTGCATATACTATGGATAACTCAGCAACTCCAACAGTTACAAAAACTGCTGATGCTGATACACAGACAATCGGTAAAGATGTAGTATGGACAATTACACCATCTATCCCAAGCGATATTGCTACATACAAAAAATATGAAATTACTGATACAATTGCTAACGAACTCGATTTTGCAGGCGAAAGTGCTGTACAAGTGATAGGTTTAACAAGTGACCAGTACACATTAACTGTTAATGGTAAATCAATTAAAATTGCAGTTAATGAAGCAGGTAGAAAAGCTCTTGCTGCTGTAGGTGCTTCACTTACAATTAAGATTACAACTCAGATTAACGCAAATGCTGTAGTTGATAAAGACATTGAAAACTCAGCTACACTCTCTTTTGAAAATCAGTATGGCACAACAGGTGAGCCAAGTTCTTCTGATACAGTAAAAACCGGCGCTGCTCTCTTCAAGAAAGTAGATGCTTCTACAAATGCTGGTCTTGCAGGTGCTGAGTTTGAACTTCAGGATGCAAACGGAAACAAAATCAATGTTTCTTCAACAGGTGATGGTGAATATGTTGTTAATCCATCAGCTAATTCTTATGTAGTAACATCAGGCACAAACGGTAAGATTTACATTAAAGGTCTTGCTTACGGTAGCTACAAGCTCGTTGAAGTAAAGGCTCCTGCTGGATATCAGCTTATTACTGCTCCTTTTGAATTTACTGTAGGTGCTAATACTGCTACAACAGAGGTAACAATTAAGAACGTTCCACAGCCTCAGCTTCCAATCACAGGCGGCATGGGTACAATGCTCTTCACAGTTGCAGGTCTTGCACTCATCGGCGGCGGCGCATTCTTCTTCTTCCGTTCAAGAAAGTCTAAGAAAGAAGAAAACTAAGTTAAATATTTCAGATTATTAATGAATAATCAAAAATTTCTGATTAAAGTTAATAATTGACTTATTTAATCAAAATTTAAAATTTATAATGTCATAAGGCATTTACAGGCGGAGGCTTTCCCTCCGCCTGTTTTTTATGACCTTCAACAAGTTTTCTTAATATGTAACCATTGCAACCTAAAGATTTACTTCTGTGTAAAGGTAACAATCCATAACTAATAAGAATAAGTTTATTTAATTGAAAACTGTTTGTACATGAAAGGGTGTTTTCATATGGTGCATTCTGCTTGGATAGTGCAGACCAACGGTTAATTTTTCTGCAAAATTTTAATGTAATTTTTCTCTTAAGTCATCACATAATCAACAACTATTTATCATTGTAATTCTTTATTTTTTCTGTTATAATAATCTAATAACCTCTAATACTAATCTTCAATAAATAGTAGATATCTTTCCGTCATATTTTTCACTGTACTGCGTCCTTCTTCTTGTGCAGCACAAAATTTGCTCGAAAATCATTCTACTCTTCTATTGGCGATTAGTATAAACACATCCCGGGTGGTATATATGAAAAATAAAAAATCTGTAATAACAAGTGCAGAAATACAACCTAAAACTAAAAAGAAACGCTCAAAGGCAAAATCACTGATACCGCTTTTGATTATTTTATTGGGTGCTTGTGTACTTTTATATCCTGCCATGGGTAATGTAATTTCATATTGTCAACAAATGAATGTTGTTGCCGAATATGAAAAACAAGTTTCGGAAATGAAATCAAAAGATATTGAGATACAAAAGAAGCTTGCTATTGAATATAACCAAAATTTAGGACAAATTGTAGTAAACGATCCTTTTGCTGATTTGGAGTCTTCTGCTCCCTCTACAGAGGTAACTCAGCCCACTGAAGAGCAAGACCCTGATGATTATTTTGAGATGTTGACAATAAGCAACAATAATGTAATGGGCTTTATAAAAATCCCCGATATTAAGCTTACCTGTCCTATTTTTCACGGTACCAGCGAGGCTCAGTTGCAAGTAGGCGTAGGACATCTTCAAGGTACATCACTTCCTGTAGGCGGACTTGGCTCCCATTGTGTTATTACAGGTCATACAGGAATTCCGGGTAATATGCTTTTTACCGACCTTGATAAGCTTGAAGTAGGTGACAAGTTCTATCTTCATATTCTTGATGAAGTTCTGGCATATGAAATCGACCAGATTAATATTGTAGAACCTCAGGATACTTCAAAGCTTCAAATTGAGCGTGATAATGATTTGTGTACCTTGGTAACTTGCACTCCCTACGGTATCAATTCACATAGACTTCTTGTTAGAGGAGTAAGAACGGAATATGTTGATTTTGAAGACGAATATGAGGCTGAAACCGTTTTAACTACTGATTCTGACGGAAATATAATATCAAAGCCAGTTGACAGCGATATGATAAATATTTTCGGTATTCTTATACCAAAATGGGTGCTGTGGGTGATGATTCCTGTTGGAGCAATCCTAATCGCATTCATTATTTTCGTTATTTTACGCAAAAGAAAACGCAGTAAAGAAAGCTCAAAAAGGTTGATCGATAAAGATGAGCAAAGAAACCAAAACCAAGAAGAAAATAACAAAGAGTAAAAAACTGCTGATAATATCGGCATGTTTTGTGCTTGCAGGATTTATAGTCATGTTTTTTCCAAATGCTGCAAAGTTTTACACAGGCGTTGAGCAGGGGAATAGAATACAGCAATTTGAGGATAATGTTGAAAAGGCAAAAGAAGAGGCCCAAAATGAAAATATTCAGTATTCTACTGACCCTGACTTACCTGAGGCAAGGGAAAACGAATATTCTGATACACCTCTTGTAACGGATACCCAAGCTCAGAATTCTCAAACAACACATGAATCTCAGAAATACGATCCTGAACTTTTGGCAAGACTTTACAGCGATATAGTTAAATATAATAAAGATTTATATGAATCGGGACAACAGCTTTTAGACCCTTTTGCATATGAGCAAGAGAGCTTTAATCTTGCACAGTATAGCGTTTATGATAATATATTCGGCTATGTATCAGCACCGTCAATTAATCTTAATTTGCCTATTTATCTTGGTGCAAGCAAAGATAATATGTGGCTTGGCGCAACACAGATGACCGGAACTTCAATACCCATAGGCGGAACTAATACCAACGCAGTTTTGGCAGGGCATAGAGGAGTAATAAATATGACTATGTTTGATAACATAGTTTTCCTTGAAGAGGGGGATTCTGTATTTATAAATAATTTTTGGTCTAAGCTTGAATATAAGGTAGTAGGTACAGAAATTATTTTGCCCACCGAATCAGATAAAACAAAGATACAGTCTGACAAGGATATGCTTACACTGCTTACCTGCCATCCATACGGCTATTCAAGTTATAGATACATTGTGTATTGTGAAAGAGTAAAATAAAAAAACGGAGGAATTAGTTACGAAAAGTTTTACTAAAGCAATCAAATTAATTACTGCGTTAAGTATGTCAGTATGCATTATATTTTGCTTATCTAGCTGTTCAAAATTTGCACGAAGAACTCCCTACACACAAGCTGAAATGGAAAGCTATTTAGAGAAAACTTATGGTGAGGAATTTTCTGTTATTTCCAGAGAAGAAATATACGATTCCTATACGGGAACTCTTAAATATATTGATTATGAGGTTTGTCACGATGATACAGGCAAACTGTTTAATGCCAGAGATATGTATGACGGTGCATTTGCAGGTTATGGCGTATATGACGATTTTGAAAAGATTATTGGTACTGATGATAATTAATTGATTTTCTCAAAATTTTCATTAATAAAAAATTTAGAATAAAATCTGATAAAAAATTACGAAATTCTCTCCGTTAACACTTTCCAAATATAATTTAAAATTTCTTAAAAAATGTATTTTTAATCGGTGATTTAATGATTTACCTTGACTATTCTGCTCACACTCCCTCATACAGCGAGGTTCTTGACTGTTTTTGCAAATATGAGAAAGAGTTTATAGGAAATGCAAACTCTGCTCATTTTGCAGGACGCAGTGCTAATGAAGAAATAAAGAAAATAACAAAATCTATAGCCCAAATTCTTGGTGCAGAGCCTGATGAAATAATTTATACTTCGGGTGCAAGCGAAGCTAATAACCTTGCAATCAAGGGAATTGCCAGAGCAACAAGACATACGGGAAAGCACATAATATCCACACCATTAGAGCATTCCTCTGTCAGCGGTCCTCTTACCGCATTGCAGGAGCAGGGCTATGAAATTGACCTTGTTGATATAAAACGTGACGGAAGAATTGACCTTGAACACTTGTCCGAGCTTTTAAGAAAAGATACAGTTTTGATAGCGGTATGTGCTGTTGACAGCGAGCTTGGCACCATACAACCTGTAAAAGAGATATCAGAGCTTCTTAAAGCTTTTCCGAATTGTCGGCTTCATATTGACGCTACACAGGCAGTAGGTAAGATTCCTTTATCCTTTGAGGGAATTGATACAATGAGCCTTTCTGCTCATAAGTTTTACGGTCTAAATGGCAGCGGTATACTCATAAAAAGGAAGGGGCTTGTGGTAGAACCGTTGATTCACGGAGGAGCAAGTACAACCATATATCGTAGCGGTACGCCTACTCTTGCTCTTAATGCTTCCACTGAGTATGCACTCAGACAGGTAAACGAAAATTTTGAATGTAAATTTAAAACAGTTAAAGAATATAACAAATTTTTAAGAGATAAGCTTTCAGATTATAAAAATGTTCGTATAAACAGTCCTGAAAATGCAGTGCCTCATATACTGAATATCAGCGTAAACGGGGTAAAGGCTAAGGATTTTCATTCTGCACTTGATGAAAGAGGAGTATGTGTTTCGGTAAAGTCTGCTTGCTCTGTTGAGGGTACTCCCTCACGTTCGGTATATGCCGTAAGCAGAGACAGAAAAAATGCCCTTTCTTCGTGGAGAATAAGTTTAAGTCATCTTACAACGAAAAAAGAGCTTGAAGAATTTTTAAATATATTTAACGGTTGCTATAGGGAGTTGACAAAGTGAGCAGAGAGTTTGAAAAATATGAGCTTGTTGAAAGAAGTATCATTAAAAAGTACAGAAAAGAAATATGGAATCCTTTTATAATAGCAATAAAGAATTATGAACTTATAAATGCCGGAGATAAAATTGCCGTATGTATTTCAGGTGGTAAGGATTCAATGCTTATGGCAAAGCTTTTGCAGGAACTTCAAAAATACAGCGATGTTCCATTTGAGCTTGTTTATTTGGTTATGGATCCCGGATATAATGAAATCAATAGGCAGAAGATTGAAAGTAATGCAAAGCTTCTTAATATACCTATAACAGTTTTTGAAACAAATATTTTCGATGTAGCTAATAAAACAGATAAATCACCTTGTTATCTATGTGCCAGAATGAGGAGAGGGCATTTATATAAAAAGGCTCAGGACTTAGGTTGTAATAAAATTGCTTTGGGACATCATTTCAGTGATGTTATAGAAACGACGCTTATAGGAATGTTTTACGGCTCACAGCTTCAGTCTATGCCGCCAAAGCTTCATAGCACGAATTTTAAGGGAATGGAACTTATTAGACCAATGTACTGTATTCACGAGGATTCAATCCTTGCGTGGAAAAGATACAATGACCTTGAATTTATACAGTGCGCTTGTCGATTTACTGAAAACTGCACAATGTGCGATAACGGCGGCGGAGGTTCAAAGCGTCAGGAAATTAAAACACTGATAAAAAGATTAAAGCGTGATAATCCCAACATAGAAAAAAGTATTTTCAACAGCATACATTCCGTTTGTCTTGATACAATGGTAGGCTATAAAACAGACGGAGTTAAGCATTCATTTTTAGAGAAGTATTAATTATATTTTAAAATATTTAATGCCCTGACTTAAACTAATAGTTTATCAGGGTATTAAACTTTATAGTGCAACAAAAACAGCACCGCCTTTTGCGATAAGTAAAAGGCGGCACTGTTGCAATCTTTTTCAGTTACAGAAAATATTACACATGCAATTTAGCTTCTTGCAGCTCCATCTACAGATAATACCACACCTGTGATATAGCTGGCGAGATCACTTCCCAAGAAGAGGAATGCATTCGCAATTTCCCCAGGCTCGCCTATTCTGCCAAGAGGAATAGTAGCAATCAAAGGCTTAATCATTGCTTCCGGTAATGCTGCTACCATATCTGTCTTGGTAATACCGGGAGCTACCGCGTTGACACGAATATTGTCCTTTGCCAGCTCTCTTGCCAGCGACTTGGTCATACCATTTACAGCAAATTTAGAAGTCGGATAAGCTACTCCGGAAGGCTGTCCATAGATGCTTACCATAGAGCTGGTATTCAAAATAACACCACCGCCCTGCTCCTTCATCACTTTCGCGGCTGCATGAGAGCAGTTGAATACTGCAGTCACATTTAAGTCCATTGTCTTTGTAAAGTCTTTTGGTGTATAGCTATAAAATGGCTCTCTGGCAGAAACGCCTGCGTTGTTAACCAGAATATCAAAGCTGCCAAAAGTCTCTTTTACCTGAGCGATTGCTGCCTCAACCTCAGAAGGATTCAGAAGGTCAGGGTATAAGCCGATTACAGGATAATCAGAATTTTCTGCACGAAGTTGCTCCAACGCTTTGTCAACTGTTTGCTGTCTGGACCCACATAATGCAACCTTAGCACCATTTTCTAAATAGGTCTTTACAATTGCTAAACCAATTCCTCTTGTGCCGCCGGTTATCATAGCGACCTTGCCTTTTAACAGTTCCATTTGGGTTTCCTCCATTTCTGTGCAAATGTCTGATTGCACATTTATTGTTCAGATAATCATAATATCAAAAGTGTACCTTATATACATCTGACTTTACTATGGTAACATGAATTTTTTGGATATGCAATTAGTGTAACACTTTTATCTGTTTTTATTTTTGAAATGTTAAATCAAGAGGTTCTATCCCATTCGCCTTATACTATCCAAAGCTTCTCCAATATCCCCATCTATACAGATTGCTTGCTGTTTAATCTCTTTCGGGCAAACTGCCTCTCCTTTGTTAATACAGACATATGTCGCGTTGGGATTCTGTGCCGTCATCTGCCAGAACGGATATTTAATAATCGATGGTGTGTTATAGCCTACGCCTATTTCGAGAAAGACAATATTCAAATTCTGATGACTTCTCACAAAGTCATCATATCTTTCTGCGGCTTTATACCACCCCTTGTCCTGGACAAATTTATCGTCTGAACGAAGATTCATTGTCATATCCTCTCCGCATACGGGACATTTAGGAATCAACTCAGTAGGGATTTTCATATGCTCTTGTTGTTCTATCATTGAGATAACCATATCTTCATTCTTATAGGTTTTATCGTGACAGGGCTTTGAACACTGGAAAAGTCCGTAATCGCCCTGGGTATAGAACAGACGCTTTTTGTCAAAGCCTGCTTTCTGAAAGCAATGGTCAACATTCGTAGTGATAACAAAATAATCCTTATCCTTTATAAGCTTAAAAAGCTTATTGTAAGTGTCTTTTGGTGGATCCATATATCTGTTCACAAGTATATTTCTGCTCCAGAATGCCCACATTTCCTCAGGAGTTTTATAAGGATAAAAACTGCCTGAATACATATCTTGAAAACCATATTTTTCTCTAAAATCCGAAAAATTTTTCTCAAATCTTTCACCAGAATAGGTGAAGCCTGCTGAGGTAGAAAGACCTGCACCTGCACCAATTAAAACAGCGTCGGCATTATCAATTTTTTCTTTGAGCAAAGCGATTTTTTCACTGTAACTCATAGTATCCTTTATAAAAAACACAAGTATCACCTCTATGCTTATATTATACTTAGTTTTTGTCACTAAACAAGTACGCACCTTTTTGTAACTATTCAATATTGACATAAATATGTGCTGCTTGATATTATATTCTAAAAATTATATTACATCATTTTTAGAATATAATGGAGGGCTTTATTATGAAAAGAAAAGATGAATTACCTGAGTGTCCTGTTGCAACAACGGTTGACCTTATCGGAAGCAAGTGGAAGTTATTGATATTGAGAAATCTTATGGCTCGTCCTTGGAGATTTAATGAGCTGAGAAAAAGTCTTGACGGAATAAGTCAGAAGGTGCTGACAGATAGCCTGCGTTCTATGGAAGCAGACGGAATCGTTATCCGAACTGCTTATGCGGAAGTACCGCCGAGAGTTGAATACTCTCTCAGCGAGCTTGGCGAAAATCTTAGACCGATAGTTGATTCAATGGAAGCCTTTGGAAACAATTATAAAAAATTGTCAGCGAATAAGCGGGAATTTCAATAGTTACAAAAAAGTGCGTACTATTCAAATGTTATTACCTATGTATAATTAATCATAGAAAAAGAAGAAAGGATAATTTCTATGAATCAGCGTGATAGAAGAATTTATCTTATAAAGTCACTTTTAGAAGAAAATTTTAGATACAGAAATACGGAAATTCCTACGGATACCGCAGAGCAAAAACAGCTTTTGCGTTCATTGTTGAATATTCGTATGCCAAAAGCAGTGAATGATGAATTTCTAAAAATACAGAACGAGTATCTACAGGAAGAAACTGAGCGAAAAGGTATCACCGACTTTAACGACCTTACTCCTATGCAAGAGGGTATTTATTTGTGGCAGGGTGACATCACAACTCTTAAATGTGACGCCATTGTCAATGCTGCCAATTCACAGATGTTAGGGTGCTTTTCTCCGTGCCACGGTTGTATTGATAATGCAATCCATACATTCTCAGGCATACAGCTTCGTAACGCTTGTGCGGATATAATGAAGAGACAAGGCTATGAGGAACCAACAGGCAGGGCAAAAATAACTCCTGCCTTTAATCTTCCGAGTAAGTATGTTATCCATACTGTAGGTCCGATTGTCGGAAGAAGTCTTACTCACAACGACTGCGAACTGCTTGCGTCGTGTTACAGTTCCTGCCTAGAACTTGCTTACGAAAATGACATAGGGAGCATAGCGTTCTGCTGTATTTCCACAGGAGAGTTTCACTTTCCAAATGAAGCGGCCGCCGAGATAGCTGTAAATACAGTTAAGGACTTTATAGAAGAAACAGGCTGTGATATACAAGTTGTATTCAATGTGTTAAAGAACAGAGATTTAGAAATTTACAGAGGACTTTTGCAATGATTATCAACACAGGAATGAGAACAGACATACCCGCTTTCTACAGCAAATGGTTTATGAACAGAATCCGAGAAGGCTATGTGCTTGTGCGTAATCCGTATTATCACGAACAGGTAACGAAATATCTGCTTAATCCAGATGTTGTAGATGCACTTGCTTTTTGTACTAAGAATCCGGCTCCGATGTTTCCATATATGAATGAAATCTCAAAATTCAGACAGTTTTGGTTTATCACTATCACACCTTACGGAAAAGATATTGAGCCAAATGTGCCCGATAAAAATGCTGTTATTGAGAGTTTTAAGCAGCTCTCTGATATTGTCGGAGTAAACGCTGTAGGTTGGAGATACGATCCGATTTTTATTACAAAAAAATACAGCCTTGAATATCATATCAGGGCATTTGAAAAGATGGCTGAAAACCTGTGCGGCTATACTAAACAGGTTGTAATCAGTTTTATTGACATTTATAAAAAGACAAAGAGAAACTTTCCCGAAGCAAGAAGTGTAAGCTCGTCTGAGCGTATAGAGATTGGAAAAGCGTTTGCACAAATTGGCAGAAAGTATGGGATGACAATTCGCTCCTGCTTTGAGGGAACAGACCTTGAGCCTTATGGTGTAGATGTTGCAGGATGCATGACACATGACATTGTTGAGCATGCTGTCGGAGTTAAACTTGATGTTCCCAAAATGCCTAACGCCCGACAAGGTTGTAACTGTCTGCTCGGTAACGATATTGGTACATATAACACCTGCGGACACCTATGCAGATACTGTTATGCAAATTATGATAATCAGACTGTCCTTGATAATATGAAGAGACACAATCCCAATTCTCCGTTTCTGATTGGCGGTCACCAAAAAGGGGATATTATAACAAGTGCAAAACAGTTTTCGTATTTATCTAACCAATTAACGCTCGATTTGTTTTAAAGATAAAATTGAACTGTAAAAATCAAGCCTAAACCTGAAATACACAAGTTTAGGCTTTTTTTATTTAGGCTCTATAATAAAAGTTGGGGTAACAAATAGAGCCTACAAAAATAAAAATAA
>JAFLSM010000013.1:0-32867 GCA_022510955.1 Ruminococcus sp.
TCGAAAGGCGTCAGCCTTTCTGCGGTATGGCACTCGTCTGACACAAAATCTTCTCAGAAATCTTATCTCACTTTCAATTAGTGTTTAGTATAATTAGTATTAGTAATTTTAAATAACTTTTTTCAGAAATTCTTATAATTCTTTTGAGGAATAATTATGAAGATTATTTATATGGGCACACCCGATTTTGCTGTGCCTGCACTAAAAGCACTTAACGATTCAGAACATGAGGTTGTTGCCGTATTTACACAGCCTGATAAACCAAAGGGCAGAAAAATGATTCTTACTCCACCTGATGTAAAGGTATGTGCAAATACACTTTCAATTCCTGTATTTCAGCCTGAAACCTTTAAAGACGGCAAGGCTCTTGAAATTATTAACGAATATAATCCTGATGTTATTGTTGTTGCAGCTTACGGTAAAATGCTTCCCAAGGCTGTGCTTGACGCACCAAAATACGGATGCATTAATATTCATGGTTCGCTTTTGCCGAAATACAGGGGAGCTTCTCCGATTCAGCAGTCCGTGCTTAACGGCGATAAGATTACAGGCGTTACGGCAATGCAAATGGATGTAGGAATGGATACAGGAGATATTTTGCATGTAAAAGAAACTGAGATTTCAGAAAATGAAACTTCAGGCGAGCTGTTTGACAGACTTGCATATCTTGGCGGTGAACTGATTATTGAAACTCTTTCGCTTCTTGAACAGGGCAAGATAACCGCACAAAAGCAGGATGAAAGTCTTGCAACACACACATCAAAAATTGATAAAACCTATTGTCCTATTGATTTTTCAAGGTCTGCCTCTGAGGTTCATAATCAAGTCAGAGGCCTTAATCCGTGGCCTGTTGCCACTACAAAAATTGACGGAAAAAATATCAAAATTTATTCGACAAAGCTTTGCAATAAATCCGCAGAAGCGGGCACAATAATTTCAGTAAAACCGCTGATTGTTGCCTGCGGTGAAGGCTCTGTTGAAATTTGTGAGCTTCAACCCGAAGGCAAAAAGCGTATGCCTTCTCAGGCATTTTTAGCAGGTCATAAGCTGAATGTCGGAGATAAAATCGGTTAAAAAGGAGTAAATTATGCCTATCTTTTATGGTTTTGATTGGACATATTTGGTTTTCATTTTGCCTTGTATTATTATTTCATTGATATGTCAGGCTAATGTTAGTTCAGCCTTTTCAAAATATTCAAGAATCCCCAATTCAAGAGGAATGACAGGTTCACAGGCAGCCGAATTTGTGCTTCGTCAAAATGGTGTAACAGGTGTGCGAATTGAGCATGTATCGGGTAATCTTTCCGATCATTTTGACCCGCGAACTAATGTAATTCGTCTTTCAGATTCAGTATACAACAGCACTTCTGTTGCTGCTGTCGGTGTTGCCGCTCATGAGGCGGGTCACGCTTGTCAACACGCAGAAAAATATCTGCCAAATCGCATTCGTTCCGCAGTATTGCCATTTGCCCGTGTAGGTTCACAGCTAAGCTGGATTTTTATTATCATTGGTTTATTATTTACAGCCAAGGCAGGTTATGCAATGCTTTACATTGGAATTATTCTGTTTTCGGCGTCAGTTTTGTTTACACTTGCAACTTTGCCTGTTGAGTTTAATGCTTCAAAAAGGGCTTTAGCTTGCATCAGAGAAACAGGACTTATGATAGGTGACGAATACAATGGTGCAAAACGCACGCTTCAAGCGGCCGCAATGACCTATGTGGCTTCTGCTCTTACGGCAGTTATGCAGCTTTTGAGGCTGTTAGTTATTGTACAAAGAAGAAAATAAATTAATTTGGAGTAATCAAGATGTCAAATCCACGCAATATCGCATTAAATGTTCTGTTTAAAATTGAACAGGATGATGCCTATTCAAACATTGCGCTTAACAACGCAATCAAAGAGAATAAACTAAATCACCTTGATGCGTCCTTTGTGTCAGCGCTTGTGTACGGAGTACTTGAACATCAGATTACGCTTGATTATATTTTAAGGCAATATTCCAAAATTCCAATAAGGAAAATTGAACTAAAAACAAAAATTATCCTTAGACTTGGAATTTTACAGCTTTTGTTTATGGATAAAGTACCCGAGAGTGCCGCAGTAAATGAAAGCGTAAACCTTGCAAAAAAACATAAATTACAAAAATCGTCAGGTTTTATTAACGGTATTCTTCGCACTATTACAAGGGCAGAGGTAAAATATACCTTGCCTGATAAGTCTGACAAAATAAGATACTACGCTATAAAATATTCGGCACCGCAGGAGCTTGTAAGCCTTTGGATAAAGTCATATGGTGGGGAAAACACAGAACAACTTTTGTTGTCCTTGGGTGGCAGGCCCAAAATGTGTGCAAGGGTTAATACACTAAAAACAAGTCGTGAAAAACTCATAGATGAGCTTTCAAAAAATAATATAAGGGCAGAGGAGGTTCCTTTTCTGCCGAACGCAATTTCTCTTGAAAATACAGGTTCAATAGAACGCTTAAGGGCTTACAAGGACGGACTTTTTCATATTCAGGACGCATCTTCACAGCTATGTGTGGAGCTTTTGGCTCCGAAACAAAGAGAAATTATGCTTGATATCTGTTCGGCTCCCGGCGGAAAAGCAATGACTGCCGCACAGTTGATGGGAGACAGAGGAAAAATCTTTGCCTGCGATATGTATGAACACAAGTTAAAGCTTATTAATGCAAACGCAAAGCGACTTGGAATTAACTCAATAATAACAACTCTTCGTGACGGTGTAAAGGGCGACAAACCGCTTCCGCTTGCTGATAGAATTTTGTGTGATGTCCCTTGTAGCGGTCTCGGAATTCTCTCACGCAAGCCTGAAATTAGGTACAAGGATAATATAATTGACAATGATTTGCCGCAGCTGCAATATGAAATTCTCTGTAAAAGTGCAGAGAATCTTGCAAATGGCGGCAGACTTGTGTATTCTACATGCACTTTAAATCCTGAGGAAAATAATAAAAATACGGCTCGTTTTCTTAGCGAACATCCTGATTTTTACGGAGTGAAGCTTCAGCTTCCAAGCGGCATAGAGCGAGCTATTGATGAAGAAGATTATGAAATAACATTAATGCCGCACACAGCAAATACAGACGGTTTTTACATTGCAGTATTCGGAAAGAAGGTTTAACATTGAATAATTTGATTGACATCAAGTCGATGACCCTTGATGAATTGACAGATTTTATTGTTGATAATAAGTTTCCGAAATTTCGTGCAAAGCAGGTTTATGGTTGGCTAAATAAAAATATATCATCATTTGAAGAAATGAGTAATATTTCGTCAGATTTACGCAATTTTCTCAAAACTAGTTGTTACATTTCTGTTGCAAGTATTGCAAAAAAGCTTGTTTCAAGTTATGATAATACTGTAAAATACCTTTTTGAATTTAACGACGGAGAATGTGTTGAATCTGTTGTTATGAGTTATAAGCATGGATATTCAATCTGTATTTCAACACAGGTTGGCTGCAAAATGGGATGCACCTTTTGTGCCACAGGAAAAAGCGGATTTTCCAGAAGTTTAACACCGTCAGAGATGCTTAATCAAATTGAAACAGCACAAAACGATTTGAATGTCAGAATTTCAAATATTGTACTGATGGGTATGGGTGAACCGCTTGATAATTTTGACAATGTAGTAAAGTTCTTGAAACTTGTTTCAAGTGATAACGGACTTAACATAGGAATGAGACATATCACGCTTTCAACCTGCGGTCTTGTTCCGCAAATATATGATTTAGCAAATTTGCATTTGGGAATAACACTTTCTGTATCGCTTCATGCACCGAATGACCAAATTCGTAAAAAAACAATGCCTATTGCACGAAAATACTCTATAGAAGAGCTTTTAAAAGCGTGCAGGGATTATTTTAAAATTACAGGTCGCAGAGTGACCTTTGAATACTCTATGATTAGCGGAGTAAATGACAGTGATGCAAACGCAAAGGAGCTTGCAAACAGATTAAAAGGTATGGGCTGTCATGTGAATTTAATTCCTGTGAATACAGTTGAAGACACGGGATACATAAAAAGTAATATCAAAAGACAGCAGCGTTTTATTGAGATTCTTGCCGAAAAGAACATTGCGGCAACTGTCAGACGCACCTTAGGCAGCGACATTAACGCTTCCTGCGGTCAGTTAAGACGAAATCATGCTAAAGAGGGAGGAAATTAGCTTGGAAGTTTTCAGCAAAAGCGATATCGGACTTGTAAGACAACAAAATCAGGATGACTGCCGATTTGGAGTTATTTCACCAAGTTGTGTTTGGGCAGTTGTATGTGACGGCATGGGCGGTGCAAACGGAGGAAACATTGCAAGTGCAACAGCTGTTGAATACATAGCCACCAAAATCACTGATTTATATAAGGATGATATGACTAAGGAGCAAATCGGCGAGCTTATGGCTGAGATTGTTCTTAATGCAAATTTAAAAGTTTTTGAGCTTTCAACCTCTGATCCCGAGCTTACCGGAATGGGAACAACCTGCGAATTTGTTTTTGTTAAAGATACAACAGTTCATGTTGTTCATGTCGGTGATAGCCGTACATATGCTATCAGAGGCGGCAAAATCAAACAGCTTACTGAAGATCATTCTGTTGTTCAGGAAATGGTAAGACGAGGGGAAATTACTTACGAGCAGGCAAAAAGACATCCAAACAAGAATTTCATTACAAGGGCAATCGGCATAAAGCCGTCCGTAAGACTTGATTACATAGAAGCGAATTTTATTTATGGTGATGTTCTTCTGATTTGCACAGACGGACTTTCCAACTGTGTCACAACAGGCGATATGGTTAAAATTTGTCACGAAAACCGTGGAGAAGGATTAACTCAAAAGCTTATAGAAGCTGCAAAAAGAGGCGGCGGTACTGACAACATCACTGCTACTGTGATTTATTAAGTAAGGAGTTGACCACTATGGATAAATATATTGGAAAACGACTTGACGGTCGATACGAAATCCACGAGCTCATTGGTGTGGGCGGTATGGCTAATGTATATCGCTGTAATGATACTGTTGATGACCGCGAGGTTGCTATTAAAATCTTAAAGGATGAATACCTTAACAACGAGGAGTTTATTCGTCGATTTAAGAATGAATCAAAGGCTATCGCCATGCTTTCGCATCCTAATATTGTAAAGGTTTATGATGTTAGCTTCGGAGATATGATTCAGTATATAGTAATGGAATATATTGACGGAATTACTCTGAAAGAATATATTGATTTGCAGGGCGTAATTGAGTGGAAAGATGCACTGCACCTTACAACTCAAATTCTAAAGGCTTTACAGCATGCTCATGAATGTGGAATTGTTCATCGTGACATAAAGCCGCAGAATATTATGCTTTTGCAGGACGGCACAATCAAAGTTACTGATTTTGGCATTGCAAGATTTTCTGACAAGTCGACTCGTACAATGACAGATCAGGCAATCGGATCTGTTCATTATATTGCACCTGAACAAGCTCGTGGTGAGGTTACTGACGGAAAAACAGACATCTATTCGGTTGGTGTTATGTTTTATGAAATGCTTACAGGTAAGCTTCCGTTCGATAGTGACAGTGCCGTTACAATCGCACTTATGCAGCTGCAATCAACTCCTAAAATGCCAAGAGAGGTTAATCCTGCAATTCCTGTAGGACTTGAGCAGATTACCATGAGGGCTATGGAAAAGCAGCAAGCTGACAGATATTCCTCTGCTGCTGAGATGCTCAGTGACATTGAGCGTTTCCGCCTTAATCCGTCAATCGTATTTGACTATGGAAGGTCATTTGTTGACAATCAGCCGACAAAATATGTCGGTTCAATAAAGTCAGGAGCTATTTCTGACGGAACAGACGATTTTATCCTTTCTCAAAAGAAAGATTCGTTGATAAAGAATGGTTCAACCAAAGCAATCTCAAGGTTTGATTTGGAATCGGAACAGGATAATGCGAATGAAAACGATGATTTAGAATTTGAATATGCTGATGACGAAGAAGAAAAAACTTACGGTACGGCATATTATGTAGTAAAGAGTGTTCTTATTTCTGCTATTGTTTTATGTGCAATATTCTTTATTCTTGCTATGTTCAGGGGATGTAATTCGTCTCAGTCAAAAGATGTTGCAGTTCCGAATTATGTCGGAAAAACTCTTGTAGAGGCAAAGGAAAATAATGAGAATAACTTCCAATTTGAAATAAAGAGCAAATATGACGATTCTAAAGAAATTGGCGAAATTCTCGCTCAGGACCCGGCACCGGATTCAATGCTTGTTAAGACAGGCTCAACCATTACTCTCACTGTTAATGGTACAGACACTGAAATTGCCGTTCCGTATATCAGCAATTACAGTGAAGCCGAGGCTGTTCAGATTTTGCGTGATCAAAGCCTTGTTCCGGAAGTTATATTTGTTGAAAACACAAAGACACCAAAGGGTTATACTATTGATACTTTCCCAACAGCGGGTGTAAGAACACCTATTGGTTCAACAGTTTATGTATATATTGCAAACGGTGCCCGTTCAGAACAAGTTACACTTCCTTCAGTAGAGGGATTGCAATTCTCTGAAGCGAAGTCAATGCTTGAGGAACTTGGACTTACTGTTGAAGTTAATTATGATGATGACAGTAAAGAAGCAAGAGATACAGTTATCGGAATGTCGCCTTTACAGTATGGTAAGGTTGAAAAAGGAACAGTCATTTCTCTTATGGTAAGTTCCGGTAAAGGTGATGAAAACACCGTAAATATCTATGTTGATCTTCCTGCAGATGTAGGTGAAACAGTTGAGATGACGGTAATTGTTGACGGTGCCGTTGATTCAAAGAACTCAAAAACATTAATTCCGCAGTACAACAGAACAAGCACAATAGAGCTTACGGGTACAGGTGTAAAAACTGTTATTGTTCAGCTTGACGGACAGATTTATTATGAATATTCTGTTGACTTTTCCAATTCATCTGTAACAACAGTTGCAAAACATGAATATCAATCAGCAACAACTGCTCCGATTGTAACAGAGGAACCAACTGACAATCCAAATGAACCAACATATAATCCGTATGATCCGGATGAAACCGATCCTGCTGATGATACAGTGTCTAATGGATATGTTTTTTAAGCGTTTGCAGCGTAGAGGTATAAGTTAATTTGATATGGAAACTAAAAACGGAATTCTAATGAAATCTATCGGCGGATTTTATTATGTTCGCTGTGACGGTAAAATGTATGAGTGTAAGGCAAGAGGCAGCTTTCGCAAAAGCGGAAGCTCGCCGATTGTCGGTGATAATGTTACAATCACTGTGCCTGATGACGGATTTGCCGCTATTGAGGCTATTCTTCCTCGTCGCAACAAGCTGAAGCGTCCGGCGCTTGCAAATATTGATATGCTCGTTATTGTTTGCTCAACTGTTGATCCATTGCCAAACTATACAATTATTGACAAGATGACGGCAGTTGCAGTTAACAATGAAATGACACCTGTTGTGGTTGTTTCAAAAAATGATTTGCAAAATGGTGAAGAAATTGCCGAGATTTACCGCAACGCAGGAATTGATGTTTTTCTGTGTTCTCCTGATGAAACCGACGAAATTAATAGATTAAAGAATTTCTTAACTAATAAAATTTCTGCTTTTACAGGAAACAGCGGAGTTGGTAAGTCAACGCTCCTTAATGCTCTATTTCCACGACTCAAGCTTGAAACTGGCGTTATTAGTCAAAAACTTGGCAGAGGTAAGCATACAACAAGAGTTGTTGAGCTTTTTGAATATGATAATTGTCTGGTCGCTGATACCCCAGGTTTTTCAACTGTTGATTTGCAGCGTTATGAGATGATTGACAAGACACAGCTTCAATATTGCTTCCCTGAGTTTAAGGAATATCTTTTTCAGTGTCAGTTTACATCTTGTGCACATATATGCGAGAAGGGATGCAGTGTACTTGAAGCACTGAATAACGGAAAAATTGAAAAAACTCGACATCAAAGCTATGTTTCTATGTATAACGAGGTTAAGGATATTAAGTCGTGGCAGGTGAGTACAAGGAGTTAAAATGCGTTGTGTAATAATTTCCGGTTCGCCGGATTGTGATGTTGCTTTTGTTAAATCTGCAATAAAAAATGAGGATTATATTATTTGTGCAGACAAAGGATACCAATATGCTGTGCAGGCAGGAATTAAGCCTAATTTGGTAGTTGGTGATTTTGATTCATGTGATATTGAAGTCAGCGGTGATTTTGATATTATAACGCTACAGACACATAAAGATGATACCGACACAATGCACGCTATTGATGTTGCCCTTGAAAAAGGATATAAAGACTTTTTACTTCTTGGTGCAGTTGGAGGCAGATTTGACCATACATTTGCAAATATTTCTGCCTTACAGCACATTCATCAAAAGGGCGCAAACGGGTTGATTTCTTCTGAAAATGAAGTGATTCAATATCTTTCAGTAGGTAAAAAAATATTTGAAAATCTTAAAGGAATTACTTTTTCAATTTTCCCGTTTGGTTGCCCGAAAGTATGTCTGTCAATATCAGGTGCCGAATATCCTTTGAATAAAGGATGCTTAGAGAGCAGTGTTCCAATGGGAATTTCAAATATTTTTAATAGTGATTTCGGCGTTGTCGAAATTTATGACGGAAATGCAATAATTATTCTAAATAACAACATTTAACGAAAGTTATCGAAAGAATATATTTTTTACATAAGCATAAAGGTTATATATAGTGTATAATTAAATATATAACCCTATATGGGGGTATAGCTCAGTTGGGAGAGTGTTTGACTGGCAGTCAAAAGGTCACGGGTTCGAGCCCCGTTATCTCCACCACATTACTTTTTAGTTTTAAGTATTTGATTTTTTGGAGGATTTATAATAACAAAACTGTAATTATAATGACACTTATAAATCTTGAAAAGAATAATAATGCTATGATATAATTCTTTGTAGAAAAAATACTTTAGAATAAATTAGAGATAAAATAAACGGAGTTGAAGATTATTATGTCATTATGTATGGGCTGTATGCGGGATATTGGTGATAACTCAGTTTGTCCTTCCTGCGGCTTTGACAATTCAGAAAAGCAGCATGCTCCATTTTTGCCTTATGGCACTGTACTTGCCAACAGATATATTGTAGGTACAGGTATTGATACTAACGGTGAGAGTACAAGATACATTTGTCTTGACAAGCAGACAAATGAAGTTTTGATTGTTTGTGAGTTTTTGCCTGTCGGCTTATTTACTCGTGAGGAGAACGGTACAGAGGTTAGAGTTAATTACGAGGATCGCCTTGTTTATAACAAATTAAAGGATGATTTTGTTAATTATCACCGTATTCTTTCTGAGCTAAAAGAGCTTACTGCTCTTTTGAATGTTCATAATATTTTTGAAGAGAATAATACTGCCTATATAATTGAAGAAAATGAGGATTTAATTCCATTTGAAGAGTATGTTGCTCGCAGTAGCGGACATCTTGAATGGGATATAGCACGACCATTGTTTATGCCGGTTATCTCTGCTCTTGAAGCACTTCATAAACGTGGCGTCGGTCACTATGCTATTGCTCCGAAAAATATGTATATCACTGCATCCGGCAAGATTAAAATTTCTGGTCTTGCAACTGAAAGTGAGCGTAAGCGAGGCACAGCGTTAAAGTCACAGCTTTTCTCAGGTGCAGCTGCTCCTGAACAGTATGATGATAATTTCCCGCTTGATGATATTACAGATGTTTATGGTTTCTGTGCTACATTATTCTATGCTTTGACAGGTCATCTGCCTAAGAACGCTGTTGAGCGTCGTCAGGACAGTAGATTACTTATGAGTACAAATACTGTAAAGCGTTTGCCTCCGCATGTTGTTTCTGCTTTGGCTAACGGTTTGCAGGTTGAACGCGAAAACAGAATTACCGACTTTGATGATCTCCGTTCACAACTTTCTGTTGCTCACACAGCAAAGGCAATTCAGGAAGAAATTTCTCGAACTGCAAGTATGAATATTCCGAAAGATAAACTTAATTCAAAGAAAAAGAACGGTATGTCACATATCTCTGCAATCATCATATCTGTTGCAGTAACCGTTCTTGTGCTTACTATTGCAGGTGTATTCTGGCTTATGCAAAATCCGCTTTCAGGTGTATTTGGCGGTAATACAGAGGCAACTGTTGAATCAACCCAAAATACAGAGTGGACAGGTGCAGTTATTCCAAACTATATTGGTATGACATACGAAGAAGCTGAAAAGGCTGCAAGTACTGATAACTCAATCACTCTTTATCGTAATTTTACTGATGAATACAGTAATGATTATGAAGAAGGCAAGATTATGCAGCAGTCACCTGCGGCAGGTTCTCAAATTTTGCAGGATGATAATATTGTTATAAGTGTAACTGTAAGCAAGGGTGCACAGATGAGAACTCTTCCCAAGGTTGAGGGTTCAAAACTTGACGATGCTGCTGCTGACATTGCAGACCAGGGCTTGCTTGCAACTGTTGAATATGAATACAGCAATACTGTTGCTGCTAACAGAGTTATCGGATATAAATCTAACGAAGAGGGAGATACACTTGAATATGGCTCAAGTGTAGTTCTCATTGTAAGCAAGGGAAAAGAGCCGTCAAATTCTTCGAACTGATAATAATTTTATGACGGAATAATATTGAAGCAAATAGATATTTATAAAAGAGTTGTATCATTTGATACAGCTCTTTTGTTACTTTATAGGAATTTGTCCGGAAACAATCAGGCATAAATAAGTATTTTCATATGCTACTATCTGCTCGAATAGGTGCAGCCCACCGGCTGATTTATTTTGTATCAACAAACCACCTGTTTTCTTCTAAAAACAAATATCGCTCTTTGCCCAGAATTCGGCAGGTATATCTGATGCCTGCACCGCCTGCTTTAAGCGATGCCGCATATCTTATGTCCGTTATTTTATCAATCGGATATTTTTTGTTGTCGTCCCAATAAATGCTCTCCGGCAAAAGATTACCGTCACAGTCGAATGTAGCAGTTACTTTTATATATTTTTTCATTATAATGACCTCTAAAATCTCTTGAATTGTTCTTGCAATATTATAAGTATCCGACAGGATGAATTGTGTGTTCATCCTTTGGATTAAAGCCCGACAAAATATTGTCACTTAGCAGTACGGCAGGACGCACCGCATAATTGCCAAAGCGTTTTTTGAGTATATCAATAGTTTTGTCGAGTTTTTCGTTGCAAATTATTTTTTCTTCATTTTTCAAAAGGCTTATTTGTCGCGGTGCATTGTCGTGTACAAAGTCTGTAGTGTTCACACCTATACTGCGCAGAGGACGCTGCATTTTGTAGTTGCGTTCAAATAATGCGATTGCGGCAGCTGTTACCTCTTTAGTAAGGTTTGTGTGATTTTCAAGTGTGCATTGTCGAGTAAATGTATTAAGTTCGTTATCTCGGATAGAAAGTCCGACCGTGCGTGCCATAAATCCTTGTTCCCTCATTCTTCTGCACACACTGTCACACAGCACATAAAGCACAATTTTAACATCTTCAAAGGTTTTCATATCTCTTGGTGTAGTCGTTGAATTGCCAATAGACTTGACCTCTGTGTTGTCGTTCATATGTGCGACAGGGGAGGAATCATAACCGTTTGCAAATCCGTAAATTAAATCGCCCCATTTACCAAGGTGTGAACGCAAAAGTGAAATTTGTGCATTTGCAATATCTCCAATTGTGTAAATGCCGATTTTACTGAGCTTTGATTTTGTTGCTCTGCCAACATAGAGCAAGTCCTGTGCAGGACTGTTCCATATAATATCTTTATAGTTTTCTCTTGTTATATGTGTTACTGCATCAGGCTTTTTATAGTCGCTGCCGAATTTTGCAAAAATTTTGTTAAAGCTAACACCAATGCTCACAGTAATGCCAAGTTCTTCTTTGACACGATTTTTTATTTCCTCGGCAATCTGAACTCCGCTTTTATCTATGTTTTGGGTTACATCAAGCCATGCTTCGTCTAGTCCGAACGGTTCAATATAATCTGTGTATTCGCTGTAAATTCGCCTTGTCATTTTAGAAAAGCGTTTGTAAAGCTCAAAGCGAGCCGGAACAGTGACAAGCTCAGGGCATTTTTGTTGTGCCTGCCAAATGGGTTCACCTGTCTTGATATTATACTTTTTAGCTATTTCATTTTTGGCAAGGATAATGCCGTGTCGGTTTTCTGCATCACCACTGACAGCTACAGGCTTGTTGCGTATTGACGGATTATGCAGACATTCAACACTTGCATAAAATCCGTTGCAGTCACTGTGAAGAATTACACGGTCTTGCTTGTATTTTGTTTTGTCAACTGCATTAAAAATATTCATGAAATCATCTCGAACAAATGTTTTGATTTAATTATAGAACATTTGTTCTTGAATGTCAAATGGAAATTAATATATTTTTCAGCGTGGTTAAATTTACTAAAACCACATCATATTGATTACAATTGTGTAACTGCCAGTTTACAAAGTCAAGGTGTTGTGGTAAAATTTAGAATGTTAAATTATGCAAACTAATATTTATTTATCGGAGGTATTAAAATGGACGCTTATAAGCAGGAATTTATTGAGTTTATGGTTGACAGTCAGGTATTAAAGTTCGGTGAATTCACATTGAAGAGTGGCAGAAAGTCACCGTTCTTTATGAATGCAGGTCTTTATGTAACAGGTGCACAGCTTGAAAAACTCGGAGAGTATTATGCAAAAGCAATTCACGATAATTATGGTGATGATTTTGATGTGTTGTTTGGACCTGCATACAAGGGTATTCCACTCAGTGTTGCAACCACAATGGCTTTTCATAGATTATATGGTAAAGAAATAAGATATTGCTCAAACAGAAAAGAGGCAAAGGACCACGGCGATGCAGGTATTTTGCTTGGCAGCCCTATTAAGGACGGCGATAAGATTGTTATTATTGAAGATGTAACAACATCAGGTAAGTCTATTGAGGAAACTTTCCCAATCATTCAGGCACAGGGCGATGTTGAGATTGTAGGTCTTATGGTATCGTTAAACAGAATGGAAAGAGGAAAAGGCACACAAAGCGCACTTGCAGAAATTAAAGAAAAATATGGCTTTGATGCAAATGCTATTGTTACTATGGAAGAGGTTGTAGAGCACCTTTACAACAAGGAATACAACGGCAAAGTTATAATTGATGATACAATCAAGACTGCCATTGACGCTTATTATGAGCAGTATGGCGTGAAGAATAATTAATTGAAAAATTATAAAAGGAGTATCATATGGCTTCATCAGGTTCAGAGCATTCAGGACACAGACAGCGTGTGCGTAAAAAATTCATAGAAAATGGATTTGATGTTTTTGAGCCGCATGAGGCTTTGGAAATGTTCCTTTTCTATGCAATTCCACGCAAGGACACAAATCCGCTTGCCCATCGTTTGCTCGACAGATATCTAACCATTGGCGGAGTGTGCGACGCACCGATTGATGAGCTTATGAACGATTTTGGACTTTCAGAGTCGGCGGCAACATATATTAAAATGCTGCCTGAAATGTCAAGACTGTATAATGAATCAAAAATGTCAGATGATAACATTATTGATTACGAAAATCTAGGTGCGCTGTTTCAGACAAAATTTATCGGCAGAACAAGCGAAGCTGTTGCACTTATGCTTGGAGATGCAAAGGGCAAGATGATATATTTTAGTATCATCTCAAAGGGATCGCTTAATTCATCAGATATGCCGATCAGAAAGATTGTTGATCTTTCGCTTCGACACAATGCAAAGACAGCTTTTTTAGCACATAATCATCCAAGCGGTACAGCGTTGCCGTCACACAATGATTTGCGTACAACTCAAACAGTGCGTGAGACGCTTTTGAGTGTCGGCGTTGACCTGATTGACCATTTTATTATTACAGACGATGATTATGTGTCTTTGCGTGACAGCGGTTTTGCAGGTAATATATTCTTTTATGATGATTAAACTATAATTATTATTTGACAAACAGGAACATCTGTTCTATAATGTATTCGAAAATATGTTCGTATACTATAAGGAATGATATAATGTATAAAGGCGTAATTGTAGAACAGAGTATTACTGATATAACGATTTTGAGCAGTCTTGATGTGCAAAACCGCAATGTGATTGATGCTCAGAATTGGATCGAAACTACAGTTTTTGTTACAGAGGAGCAGATTAAAAAACTTTCATCACTTTTGCGTGATGGTTGGTATATGCACTTCTGGAGCGGAAGAAGTGTCAAGGTTATTTTTAGAAACAAGGTATTTGAAATAAACTATGATGACAAATCAACATGGAACAGTGCAGTTGAGTATGGAATGTCAATCGGCATTCCATATGAACAGCTTGATTTTCCGATTGACGATTAAGGAGTATTTATGAATAAGTTTAAGCTTCATTCAAAATACAAGCCTACAGGTGATCAACCACAGGCGATTGATAAAATTGTTGACAGCATTGAAAACGGCAACAAGGAAACAACATTACTTGGTGTTACAGGTTCGGGTAAGACTTTTACAATGGCAAATGTTATTGAGCGTTTGCAAAGACCTACTCTTGTGCTTGCTCACAACAAAACTTTGGCTGCACAACTTTGCAGTGAGTTCAAAGAGATTTTTCCCGACAATGCCGTTGAGTATTTTGTGTCTTACTATGATTACTATCAGCCGGAGGCATATGTTGCCCAGACAGATACCTATATTGAAAAAGACAGCTCAATTAATGATGAAATCGACAAACTTCGCCACAGTGCAACTCTTGCACTGTCAGAACGCAGGGATGTCATTATAGTCGCATCGGTTTCGTGTATTTATAGCTTGGGTGACCCTATTGATTATCGTAATATGGTTATTTCACTTCGCCCAGGAATGGAGAAATCCCGTGATGACCTTGTTAGAAAGCTTGTCGAACTGCAATATGAGCGAAATGATGTAAATTTTATTCGTAACAAATTCAGAGTTCACGGTGATGTGGTTGAGATTTTTCCAGCTGCATCCGGGGACTCTATTATTCGTGTGGAGTTTTTTGGTGATGAAATTGACAGAATTTCAGAAATTAATCCGCTTACAGGTGAATTTAAGGCTCTTTTAAAGCACGCTGCAATTTATCCTGCATCACACTATATTGTGTCAAGAGATAAAATGCAGGTGGCTCTTAATGAAATTGAAACAGAGCTTCAGGAAAGACTCGAATATTTCAGAGAAAACGGCAAGTTGCTTGAGGCACAGCGAATTGAGCAGCGAACTCATTATGATATGGAAATGTTGCAGGAAATAGGTTTTTGCACGGGAATTGAGAACTATTCGAGAATTTTGTCGGGCAGAGAACCTGGTTCTGCTCCGTTTACTCTGCTTGACTATTTTCCCGATGATTTTCTGCTGTTTGTTGATGAGTCGCATGTAACGCTTCCGCAGGTACGGGGAATGTTTGCAGGTGACCACGCAAGAAAGAAAAATCTTGTTGATTACGGATTCAGACTTCCGTCTGCTTTTGATAATCGTCCTCTTAACTTTGACGAGTTTTATGAACGCATAAATCAAGCCGTGTTTGTCAGTGCAACTCCCGGTGACCTTGAACTCGAAAAATCAAAGATTGTTGCAGAGCAGATTATCAGACCGACAGGACTTTTAGACCCTGAAATTTCTGTCAGACCAACTGACGGTCAGCTTGATGACCTTGTGTCTGAAATTAATATCAGAACAGCTAAAAAGCAACGCACGCTTGTTACTACCCTTACAAAGAAGATGGCAGAGGACTTAACTAACTACCTTGAGACAATGGGTATTCGTGTTCGCTATATGCACCACGATATTGATACTGTTGAGCGTATGGAAATTGTGCGTGATTTGCGTCTTGGTGAATTTGATGTGCTTGTCGGCATAAACCTTTTACGAGAAGGACTTGATATTCCTGAGGTTTCGCTTGTTGCGGTTCTTGATGCCGATAAGGAAGGATTTTTGAGAAGCACACGCTCGCTTATTCAGATTATAGGCCGTGCTGCCCGTAACAGCGAGGGGACGGTTATTATGTATGCCGACAGTGTGACAGAATCAATGAAAACTGCAATTACAGAAACTAACCGTCGTCGTGAAATTCAGCAGGCGTATAACGCCGAGCATGGTATCACGCCAAAGACTATTGTCAAAAAGGTTAATGAAATTCTTGAAATTTCTACTCATAAAGAGTCTGAATTTAAGAATACAAAGCAGATGACAAGAGAACAAAAACGACAGCTTATTGAGAATCTTACAAAAGAAATGAAAGCGGCAGCAAAGTTGCTTGAATTTGAGCATGCTGCTTATTTGCGTGACAAAATTAAAAAGCTGCGTGGAGATAAATAGATTACAGATTTGAACTTGAATGAATAAATGATAAAGGAAGGTTGGAATGGCAAGAAAGAAAGCAAGTGAATACGACAATAGTAGTATCACAACACTGAAAGGTGCTGACAGAGTACGAAAAAGACCTGCGGTTATATTTGGCTCTGACGGCTTGGACGGTTGTGAACACTCGGTATTCGAGATTCTTTCAAACTCCATAGACGAGGCGAGAGAGGGATATGGCAAGAAGATTGTTGTAACTCGCTATGCTGACGGCTCTATTGAGATTGAGGACTTTGGTCGTGGTATTCCTGTGGACTACAACGAAAAGGAACAGGAGTACAACTGGTTTTTGGTGTTCTGTGAGCTTTACGGTGGCGGCAAGTATAATAATGATGAGGGTGAAAACTATGAGTTTTCATTAGGTATGAACGGCTTGGGACTTTGTTCAACGCAGTACAGTTCCGAATATATGGATGTTGATATTCGCCGTGACGGTTACCGCTATACATTGCACTTTGAAAAAGGTGAGAATGTAGGAGGACTTAATAAAGAGCCTTACAATAAAAAGGACACAGGTACTAAAATTCATTGGAAACCTGACCTTGAAGTATTTACTGACATTGATATTAAGCCTGAGTATTTTCTTGACATAATGAAAAGACAGGCTATTGTCAATGCAGGCGTGCAGTTTATCTTCCGCAATCAGAATGGCAGAAGCTTTGAAATTACAGAGTACAATTATGCAAACGGTGTTGTTGATCATGTGGCTGAGATTGTAGGAGAAAATGCACTTGGTTCAATTCAGCATTGGGAAACCGAGGTTAAAACCCGCGACCGTGATGATAAGCCTGAGTATAAATGCAAAATGGACATAGCAGTCGCATTTTCAAACAAGGTGAGTTGCACGGAGTATTATCACAATTCAAGCTGGCTTGAGCATGGCGGTGCTCCCGATAAGGCTGTAAGAAATGCTTTTGTATACCAAATTGACAATTACTTAAAGCAGAATAATAAATATAACAAAACAGAGAGTAAGATTAAGTATGAGGATGTTGAGGATAGCCTTATATGTGTTATCTCTTCGTTTTCCAGTGTGTCCTCGTATGAAAACCAGACTAAAAAGGCAGTTACAAATAAGGGTATTCAAGATGCAATGACTGCATTTTTAAAGAGAAGTCTTGAGATTTACTTCATTGAAAATCCTATGGAGGCAGAAAAACTCGGCGAACAGATTTTGATTAATAAACGTAGCCGAGAGAATGCCGAAAAAACAAGACTTAACATCAAGAAAAAGCTTTCGGGCAACATTGATATGACAAACCGTGTTGCAAAATTTGTTGACTGCCGAAGCCGTGACGCATCTTTAAGAGAACTGTTTATTGTGGAGGGTGATTCTGCTCTTGGTGCTTGTAAACAGGCTCGTGACCCCGATTTTCAGGCGATTATGCCAATCAGAGGTAAAATCCTTAACTGTCTGAAAGCGGACTATAACAAGATTTTTAAGAGTGAGATTATCACTGACCTTTTAAGAGTGCTTGGCTGTGGTGTTGAGGTTAAGTCAAAGGCTAACAAGAACATAACCGAGTTCGATATGAATTCACTGCGTTGGAATAAGATTATATTCTGTACCGATGCCGATGTTGACGGATTCCATATCAGAACAATGTTGCTTACTATGGTATATCGCCTTGTACCAACATTGATTGAAGCAGGTAAGGTGTTCATTGCAGAATCTCCGCTTTATGAGATTACCTGTAAAAATGATGTTTACTTTGCGTATGATGAGCTTGAAAAGGAAAAGTTCATTGAGCAGATAGGAAATGAAAAGTTTACTATTCAGCGAAGCAAAGGTCTTGGTGAAAACGAACCTGATATGATGAATCTTACTACAATGAATCCAAAAACAAGGCGATTAATTAAGGTTATGCCAGATGATGCAAAGCAGACATCGGAAATCTTTGATGTTTTGCTTGGTGACAATTTGCAGGGCAGAAAGAATTACATTGTAGAGCATGGTAATGAATATATTGATAACCTTGATGTAAGCTGATATATATGTTTCAGAAAGGTACAGATATTTATTATGAAATTTCATATAGAAGAACCTGAAATAACAGTTGCTTTTATTGTATGTTTAATTTTAATTATAGTTGGATATGTTACCGGAAATCATTATAATGGAGTAGCAACTGTTATTTTTTCTGTGTTGTTAGTAAAAAATATTAATAATCCAAATAAAAATACTTTATTATATATAAAAAGAGTTTTTTTAATTATGCTTTTAGCTATATCATTTGTTTCCATCTTATTGGGATATTAAAAGCATAATAATCAATATGGTTGAAAGGCGGTGTTTTAAATGCCACCAAAAAAGAAAAGTACATCAAGGAGAACTTCTAATAAGACCCATGGTGTAATTAATGGTGCCGGTGATGTTGTTGAACAGCCAATAGTTTCTACTATCAGAGAAAATTTTATGCCATATGCAATGAGCGTTATTTTAAGCCGTGCAATTCCCGAGATTGACGGCTTTAAACCCTCGCACAGAAAACTGCTTTATACTATGTATAAGATGGGACTTTTGAGTGGTGCAAGAACAAAATCGGCGAATATTGTCGGTGCAACAATGAAGCTTAATCCGCACGGCGACTCTGCAATTTATGATACTATGGTGCGTTTATCACGAGGCTACGAGGCGCTTTTGCATCCTTATGTTGACTCAAAGGGCAACTTTGGTAAGTTTTACAGCCGTGATATGGCTTGGGCGGCTTCAAGATATACCGAGGCAAAGCTTGCTCCTATTTGCAGTGAGTTGTTTAAGGATATAGACAAGGATACGGTTGATTTTGTTGATAACTATGACAATACAATGAAGGAGCCTACACTTCTTCCGACAAGCTTTCCTTCTATCCTTGTCAATACAAATACAGGTATTGCCGTTGGTATGGCATCAAATATCTGCTCGTTTAACCTGAAAGAAATTTGTGAAACTACAGCGGCACTTATTCGTGACCCTGAACATGATGTTAAATCAACACTGCCTGCACCTGATTTTATTGGCGGATGTCAGATTATATATGATGAAAAGGCAATAGACCAGGTGTATGAAACAGGTAGGGGAAGTATCAAACTTCGTGGAAGATATGAGTATGATAAGTCGGCAAATTGTATTGATGTGCTGTCTATTCCAAGTACAACAACTTGTGAGGTAATTATTGAAAAAATTATCGACCTTGTAAAGCTTGGCAAAATAAAGGAGATATCTGATATTCGTGACGAAACAGGTATTGACGGTCTTAAAATTACCATTGATTTAAAGCGTGGCGTTGACCCGGACAAGCTTATGGCAAAGCTTTATCGCTTTACAACTCTTGAAGACTCATATGCCTGCAACTTTAATGTGCTTATTGGCGGTGTGCCAATGTTGTTGGGCGTTAAGGCGCTTTTAAATGAATGGATTGCATTCCGTATTGAGTGCGTAAAACGCAGAACATATTATGATAGACAGAAAAAAGCTGACAAACTTCACTTGCTCAAAGGTCTTGAAAAAATCCTGCTTGATATTGACAAGGCAATAAAAATTGTCAGAGAAACTGAGGAAGAGGTTGAAGTTGTACCAAACTTGATGATTGGATTTGGTATTGATAAAATTCAGGCAGAATATGTTGCTGAAATCAAGCTGCGTCACCTTAACAGAGAATATATTTTAAAGCGTACACAGGATATTACCGACCTTGAAAATGAAATTGCCGAGTTAGATGCAATTCTTAAAAGTCAGTCAAGAATTAAGACAATTATTGTCAACGAGCTTAAGGAGATTGCCAAAAAGTACGGTCAGCCTCGAAAGAGTATTATCATATATGATGATACTGAGCAGTATGTTGAAGAGATTGAGGAAATTCCTGACTATGCCTGCACTTTCTTCTTTACAAAAGAGGGATATTTCAAGAAGATTACTCCACAGTCTTTAAGAATGAGCGGAGCTCACAAGCTTAAGGACGGTGATGAGATTGCACAGGAAGTTGAATTTTCAAATAACTGTGATTTGCTGTTCTTTACTGACAAGTCGCAGGTTTATAAGACAAAAGCATCGTTTTTTGCTGATACAAAAACAAGCGTGCTTGGTGATTATGTTCCTGCAAAACTTGGTATGGACGAAGGTGAAAACGCAGTATTTATGGTAGCTACAAAGGATTACAAGGGTATTCTTCTGTTTGGCTTTGAAAACGGAAAGCTTGCCAAGGTACCGCTTGAGTCCTATGAAACTAAGACAAACCGTAAAAAGCTTACGGGTGCTTATTCTGACAAATCACCTCTTGCACAGATGATGTTTTTGCAGGAAGATAAGGAAATTGTCCTTAGAGATTCCTCAGGTAAGATTTTACTTGTGCATACAGGTGCATTGTCGCTTAAAACAACTCGTTCAACTCAGGGCGTTGCTGTAATGAAATTCCGCAAGGGACACAGGCTGTTTGAAATCAAAGAGTACGAAGAGGGAATGTTTTCAAATCCTGATTATTACCGCAGAAGTACATTGCCTGTTCTGGGTAAAGATGTTTCAACGGATGATTCAGAGGGTTCACAGCTATCTTTGATTTAAAATTTGTCAATTTTTTTCAAAATTCTATTGCAAATTTGATTTTAATATGTTAAACTAAATTAGTTATTAAATGTATATTACTATTTTATGAAAGGAAGATATATATGGGAGCTTTAGGTATTACACTTGGCATAGTGCTTGCACTTGTTGCTATTGCAATTATTATTGTAATTATTCTTCAGGAAGGTAACCAGCAGGGTATCGGTGTTGTTTCAGGTGCCGCTGATTCATATTTCTCAAAGAATAAGGCTCGTTCAATCGACGCAAAGCTTGCTCGTTGGACAAAGTATTTCATTGCAATATTTGTTGCATTTGTACTTGCACTTAATGTACTTGCACACTTCAATCTTCTGTAAGTATAATTTAAAATTTCACAGCATAATAATAGACCATTGGAGCTTATCCAATGGTCTATTTTGTTTTATAAAAAATGCTTGTACATATTGGATGAGATGCAATGTCGTATTGCTTTATTTGTTGGGAGTTGTTATTATGTCTTGGTGGAAAATTTGCCTTATTTTGTTCTGTGTATTTATTGCTTTCTCAATTATTCATTACAAGGGTAAAAATAAGCGACCCTTTAAAAGGTCGCTTATATCGATGATTTGCGGAGTGGCAACATTGTTTGCTGTAAATCTTGCAGGCAGTTTTACAGGTGTTGTTTTGCCTGTCAGTTTTTTGTCGCTTATGGTGTCCCTAATCGGCGGAATACCCGGAGTAACATTGATGTTGGCACTTTCTCTTTTTTTCTGATATTTATAAGTCTAAGATGTTTAGCAAAAATGACACTGTCCTTGGCTTATAAGAGTGCATATTGGGGAAACTTGTGAAGAGTTGTATAAAATTTAAAAAATACCGTAAATCTCTTCAAGAGCGGCTCCAACACTGTCTTTATCCTTTGTTACAAGTGCAAGCATTACGCTATATACAGTTGATGGATATTCATAAAAATTGTTTTTCATCATCTGTGCCTGCTCATAGCTTGGAGCATAAAGTGTGAATTTTAAAAGGTCTGTACTGCCGCCTGAAATTGTAAAGACAACATTATAACCATTATCAATTTTATTGATTTCAACTTTGTTTTCACGCTCAATTTTCTTTTGTGCCAGAAGTTTGGTAGCACATCTGTATGCCTTTTCTTTTACAGTGTAGGCTAGGTTGGTTTCAAGCTGATTTGCAATCATTTTACCTTTGTCAGTAAGCACAAATCCGCTTTCTCCAATGCTGTTCTGCTGTTCTTCAAGACTGCCGTTTAATACAAGTTCATCAAATGCAGAACTTGCCTCAAAGTAGTTTGCCAGACTCTCATTAAGAATTGAATTAATTACAATTTCTTTATCTATATTTTCTTTAACAGAATTAAAAAGATAACAAATTAAAATTTTGATTTCGTTTTTACTTCTTAAACCGCCGGGAAGTATGCCCTCATCAAATGTATCAAAAGCCATAAAAATCACCTTTTGTAAATAATATAATAATTATAGCATATAATATTTAAAATATGTGTATTTTAAAGAAAATAAATTGACTATTAAATTGTGTTATGATAAAATTATGCTAACAGTTTATACTGTTGTAGGCAGATACATTTATTATATGCAGTTGTTATATTGCAAAAAAGGGGGGACTGGCAATGCAGGAATATATGCCCTTTATTTGGATAGGATTTGCTGTGCTTATGGCTGTGTGTGAGGCACTTACTGCCCAACTTGTTTCAATTTGGTTTGTAATTGGTGCAGGATGTGCGGCTATTACCACAATTTTTACACCTTCAATTCCTATTCAGTCTGCTGTGTTTTTGATTGTATCTTTAATAGCTTTAATTGTTACAAGACCTATTGTTAACAGACTAAAAAAGAATAAATCAAGAATCAACACTAATGCAGAAAGACTTATTGGTCGTATCGGTGATGTGTTATCTGACATTACTGACGCTGAAACTATTGGTCAGGTTAAGGTGTCAGGTGAGGTTTGGAGTGCAAAATCAAGCGATGCACCGATTACAAAAGGTGAAAAGATTAAGGTGCTTTCTATTGAAGGCGTTAAGTTAATCGTTGAAAAAGTGTAAAGGAGAAAAATAATGGACGCATTAACCGGATTAGTTATTATAGGAATTATTGTTTTTATTTTGTTGCTTGTTATTATCAGCAATATAAAAATTGTTCCGCAGGCTCATGCTTATGTTATTGAGCGATTAGGAACATACTACGCAACTTGGGAAACAGGTTTGCATATAAAAATCCCATTCATTGATAGAATTTCGAAAAAAGTTTCATTAAAAGAGCAGGTTGTTGACTTCCCTCCACAGCCTGTTATCACTCGTGATAATGTTACAATGCAGATTGATACAGTTGTTTATTTTGAGATTACAGATCCAAAGCTTTACTGCTATGGTGTTGAGCGTCCTTTGAGCGCTATTGAAAATCTTACTGCAACAACTCTTCGTAATATCATCGGTGATTTGGAACTTGATAATACACTTACATCTCGTGATACTATCAATGACAAGATCAGAATTATCCTTGATGAAGCAACTGATGCATGGGGAATTAAGGTGCTCAGAGTTGAGCTTAAAAACATTTTGCCGCCTCGTGAGATTCAGGATGCAATGGAAAAGCAGATGAAGGCTGAGCGTGAACGCCGTGCTAAGATTTTGGATGCAGAAGGTGAAAAGAGCAGTCAGATTCTTGTTGCAGAAGGTCTTAAGGAGTCTGCAATTTTGAAGGCTGAGGCTGTTAAGGCTCAGAAAATTAAAGAGGCCGAAGGTGAAGCAGAGGCTATTTTGAGAGTACAAAAGGCTAATGCCGATGCTTTAAAGATGCTTAATGAGGCTGCTCCTACTGACAGAATTATTCAGTTAAAGTCACTTGAAGCATTTGCAAAGGCAGCTGATGGTAAGGCTACAAAGATTATTATTCCTTCTGATATTCAGGAACTTGCAGGAAATGTGACTGCAATTAAGGAACTTTGGAAAGATGACTCTCCAAAGATGTAAATTAAGGCAATACTGCAAATAATATTGTTAGTATTACATCATAAGAGTTTACAAGAGAATAGAAATTTAACCGTAGGCACAGAAATGTGCCTGCGGATATTTTATATTAATGAATAAATTTGGTATTGCGTTTGCAGTTAAATCGCAGTAAATATTATGTGATGTAGGGGTATGGAAATGTTGTTGCTTAATTTAACATGGTATTTTATTGTATTTTCTTTTTTGGGTTGGTTTTCTGACGGAATTAGAACACTCTTTACTGAACGCAAGTTTCATAATCGTGGTTTTTTGGCTTCTCCGTTTTGTCCTGCGTATGGAGGATGTACGGTAATAATGTATTTGGCGCTTAATCCGCTCAAAGGAAACAAGCTTGTTCTATTTGCTACAAGCACCGTTATTATGTCTGTAATGTTCATAATAATCGGATTTGTTATCAAAAAGATAATGGGATTTAAGCCGTGGGATTTTTCGGATAATAAATTTAATATCGGTAGCTATATGACAATCCCATATGCTTTTTTGCTTGGAATTACAGGAACAATTCTTGTAGGCTTACTTATCCCTGTATTGGATACGCTTTTAATCCACATACCATTTAAAATTAGCGTAACACTTGTTTTATGCATTTTTGTATTTTTACTGATTGATGCAATTTTTTCTTTTATTACAATCATAAGGTTAAGAAGAAAAATCAGAGCTCTCCATGAGGATGCTGCACTGCTTGAAAAAGGTGTGTCACAGGAGAAAATTGATGAGGTTCGTGAGAACTATAACAAGCTGTTTACACAGAATGTTTTGCGTAAGCGCTTAGCTTCAGCATTTCCAGAACTGAAAAAGAGGGTATATGTTCAGGAAATTGCAGAAAAACTTGAGGAAGTCAAAATTGACAATATGAAAGAATACACAACTGTGTATACGAATAAGGAAGAGAAGCCGTTTGCGTTTGGATTGTGCTTTACAAAACTGTTTTATCTTTTTATGATAGGCTCGTTTGTAGGTACTATTCTTGAAACAATATGGGCTTTGATTGCAGAGGGACACTTTGAGTTCAGAGTTGGTATGATCTACGGTCCGTTCATTCCGGTGTACGGCGGGGGAGCATGTTTTCTGACTGTTGTACTCTATAAGCTCTACAAGCTGAATGATACTTTGATTTATGCTATCAGTGCGGTTGTTGGTGCAGGATTTGAATACCTTTGCTCATGGCTACAGGAAACATTTTTAGGTACCGTATCATGGGATTACAGCAATACACCTTTTAATCTTAACGGAAGAACAAACCTTATGTATGCTCTTATCTGGGGATTTCTGGGACTTGTATGGGTTAGATATTTATATCCGTTTGCGGCAAAGTTTATTGAAAAAATTCCAAAGCGTGCGGGGTCAATTTTAACCACATTTCTTATAATATTTATGATTTTTAACTCTGTAATGTCTGTTGCAGCTGTATGGCGTTGGGGTCAGCGTGATGACGGAGTAAAGGCACAAAGCAGCTTTGAGTTATATCTCGATAAGCATTTCGATGATGAAAAGATGAAAATGCTTTTTCCTCATATGCAGTATACCAAAGATGATGAAGAAATTTATAACTCAGACTCGGTTGCAAAGTCTGTGTCTACCCCTGACAACTTAACAACAGCAAATAAATATTATACCATGACACAAAAATGATAATTAATTTTATTATGCCAAGCAAAATTAAGCTTGGCTTTTTGTGTTTTACTTTATAAAATAAAATAATTGTCGCTTTCTATTGAAATTTGTGCTTATTTTTAATATAATATAAAAGATAATAGATATCATATAATTTTTAAACAATGGTAATTATTTACTTTTGTTTAGGTTAGGAGAATAGTTATGAAAAAAGTTGCAATCATAATGGGTTCGGACAGCGATTTTCCTGTTGTGTCAAAAGCTGTCAAAAAGCTTAAGGAATTTGGCGTTGAATATGAGGTGCATGTGATGAGTGCACACAGAACACCTGATGCCGCTATTGAGTTTTCGGCAAATGCAAAAAAGAACGGATTTGGCGTGATTATTGCTGCCGCAGGTATGGCGGCTCACCTTGCAGGTGTATTGGCTGCAAAGACAACATTGCCTGTAATTGGTATTCCTTGCAAGTCGGCACAGCTTGATGGCATGGACGCACTTTTGGCTACTGTTATGATGCCAACAGGAATCCCTGTTGCTACTGTTGCAGTTGACGGTGCAGCTAACGCTGCTATTCTGGCAGTTCAAATGCTTGCACTTTCTGATGATACACTTGCAGAAAAACTTGAAGCAATGAAAGCAGATATGGAAAAAGGTGTTGCCGAAAAAGACAAGGCAATGCAGATTAAGGTGGAAGAGCTTTGATTAAAAAATATGTAAATATAGACGAACAGCTTGATAAAATTCACGAAGAATGCGGTGTGTTTGGTTTCTATCGCAATGATGATGATCTTGACAGCGTTGCGATTGCTCATGACGCTTTGTATGGACTTCAACACAGAGGTCAGCAGAGTGCGGGCATTACCGTTAATATTGATGGCGAATTTACTACTGTTAAAGAAATTGGTATGGTGTCAGAGGTGTTTGTTCCGAAGGCACTCGAAAGATTAAAAAATGGCAAAATTGCAATAGGTCATGTTCGTTACACTTCAAACGAAAGTCTTGATCGAGCATCCAATCAGCCTCTTGTACTTCGTTACAAAGAGGGTTCTATCGGTATTGCAAGCAATGGATCAATTACAAACTTTCCTGAAATTCGTCAGGAGCTTGAGCGTGGCGGTGCAATATTCCAGTCTAACTCAAATGCAGAGCTTATGGCTTATGTTATTGCGAGTGAAAGAATTTTAACCGACAATCTTGAGGATGCAGTTTTAAGGTCAATGGATAAACTGAAAGGTGCGTATTCAACGGTTATATGTGCACCAACCCGTCTTATCGGTTTCAGAGATATGTACGGATTCAGACCGCTTTGCATCGGCAAATTAAAGAACAGCTATATTATCACTTCTGAAAGCTGTGTTATTGATAGCTTAGGTGGTGAGTTTGTCCGTGATGTTGAGCCGGGCGAGATGGTTGTTATTGATGAGGACGGCTTCCACAGCTACAAATCAAGATTAAAAGCTGTCAAGACCTCATTTTGCTTGTTTGAGTATGTTTATGTTGCCCGTCCTGACAGCGTGATTAATGGCGTGAGTGTTCACAGTGCACGCTTTAAAGCAGGTGAGCTTTTGTACAGCGAGTATCCGATTGAAGCTGATATGGTGTGCGGTGTTCCTGACTCAGGTCTTATTGCGGCTGAGGGATATGCAAAAGCTTCAGGTATTCCTTACGGAATGGGTTTTGTAAAGAATAAATATATCGGCAGAACTGTTGGAACAGGCAAAAATAAGAAACAGCGTTTACTGCAAACAAGACTGACTGCGCTCAGTTCAAATGTAAGAGGTAAGCGAGTTATCGTTATTGATGATTCAATAGTCAGAGGTGAAACATCACAGCATATCGTAAGACTTTTGAAGGATGCAGGAGCTACCGAGGTTCATATGCTGATTTGTTCACCGCCTTTCAAATGCCCATGCTATTTTGGTATGGATTTGCACGATAAGGACATCTTTGTTGCCAATCGTATGACTGTTGAGGAGCTAAAAGAAAATATTGGTGCAGATACCTTGGGATATTTGAGCATTGACAGTCTGCATAAAATTGCAGATGGCTCAAACATCGGACTTTGTGACGGTTGTTTTAGCGGTGATTATAACGCTGAGATTCCAAGAACAATTTTTATTGATAAATATGCAAAAAAAATAAAGTAACCGCTGACTGAAAAAATCTGACATAGTAATATGCTCATGCGATTTAATCAGTGATTATTTAACAAATAAAATTAATTATGGAGTGATTTTGATGAACAACAGCTTTTCAGAAAGTTATAAGGCAGCAGGTGTTGATGTTACAGCAGGCTACAAATCTGTTGAACTTATGAAAAAACATGTTGCACGCACAAAAATTGACGGTGTAGTTTCAGGCATCGGTGGTTTTGGCGGATTGTTTGCACCTGACTTTAAGGGAATGGAGGAGCCTGTTCTTGTAAGCGGTACAGACGGTGTCGGTACAAAAATCAAGCTTGCTTTCATTCTTGACAAACACGACACAATCGGTATCGACTCGGTTGCTATGTGTGTTAATGATGTTATCTGCTGCGGTGCAAAGCCAATTTTCTTTCTTGACTACATTGCTATTGGCAAGAACTATCCTGAAAAGGTTGCAGAAATCGTTTCAGGTATTGCAGAGGGCTGTGTTCAGTCAGGCTGTGCTCTTATAGGCGGTGAAACTGCCGAGCATCCGGGACTTATGCCTGTTGATGAATATGACGTTGCAGGCTTCTGTGTTGGTATTGCTGACAAGCCAAAGATGATTGATGGTTCAAAGTTAAAGGCCGGCGATGTTCTTATCGGCCTTCGTTCATCAGGTGTTCATTCAAACGGTTTTTCACTTGTAAGAAAGATTTTTGATATTAATGAGAACAATATTAATGATACTTATCCTGAACTTGACAAACCGCTTGGTGAAACACTCCTTACTCCTACAAAGATATATGTAAAGCCTGTGATTGCTCTTATGGAGGAAGTTGAGGTTAAGGCTGTTTCTCACATTACAGGCGGAGGTTTCTATGAGAACATTCCGAGAATGCTTAAAGACGGTCTTTCAGCAAAGATTAATAAGGATGATGTTCCTGTTCTTCCAATCTTTAAGCTTATGCAGAGAATCGGCAATATTTCCGAGCATGATATGTACAACACATTTAATATGGGTGTTGGTATGATGATTGCTGTTTCAAAGGAAGAGGCAGACAAGGCTGTTGAAGTACTCAAGGCTAACGGGGAAGATGCAGTAATTCTCGGCGAAGTAATCGAGGGCGACGAAGGAGTAGTGTTTGCTTAATGAAAAATATAGTTGTTCTCGTTTCAGGCGGAGGAACTAATCTTCAGGTTCTTATAGATGCTCAGAAAAGCGGTGTGATTAAGAACGGAAAAATTGTTTGCGTTATTTCTTCAAACCCTAATGCCTATGCACTTGAAAGAGCCAGAAAAAATAATATAAAAACCCGTACGCTTGTCAGAAAAGATTATCCCGATTCTGTTGAATACAGCAAGGATATTTTAAAAGCGATACAGGAAGAAAAAGCTGACCTTGTGGTTTATGCAGGCTTTATGACAATAATTGATGAATTGGTAGTAAAAGCCATGCCAAACAAAATGATTAATATTCATCCGTCACTAATCCCTTCGTTTTGCGGAAAAGGTTATTATGGACTGCATGTACACGAAGAGGTGCTAAAAAGAGGCGTTAAAGTGACAGGCGCAACTGCACATTTTGTTAATGAGGTTTGCGACGGTGGTCCTATTATCATTCAAAAGGCTGTTGAAGTACAGAATGGTGATACACCGGAGATTTTGCAAAAGCGTGTTATGGAACAGGCTGAATGGAAGATCTTGCCTAAGGCTGTTTCACTCTTTTGTGAAGATAAGATTATTGTAAAAGACAACAAAACTGAAATTCTTGATTAACGGAGGTACATTATGAATCCAATTTCTCTTGAAAAGGATATTGCGTCAACAACATATCCAGGTCGTGGTATTGTAATTGGCAGAAGCGCAGACGGTACAAAGGCTGTTATTGCTTATTTTATTATGGGAAGAAGTGAAAACAGCAGAAACCGTGTGTTTATTGAAACAGAGGATGGCATCAGAACACAGGCTTTTGATCCTTCAAAACTTGTTGATCCGTCACTCATCATATATGCTCCTGTTCGTCAGCTTGGCAATAACACTATTGTTACAAACGGCGACCAGACAGACACAGTATATGACCTTATGAAAGAGGGACAGACTTTTGAGCAAAGCCTTCGTACTCGTGAATTTGAGCCTGACGGTCCTAACTATACTCCGAGAATTTCAGGTATTGTTGAGTGTGCGGACGGAAAAATGAATTATTCTATGTCAATCCTTAAGAGTGCAGACGGCAATCCTGACTGCTGTGAGAGATATACTTTCTCTTATGACAAGCCTATTGCAGGTCTTGGAAGATTTATCCACACTTATATGGGTGACGGCAATCCTTTGCCAAGCTTTGAGGGTGAACCTACTCTTGTAGAAATCGGTGATGACAGTATTGATGCATTTGCTGACAAGATTTGGAACGCACTTGATGCAGACAATAAGGTTTCACTTTATGTTCGCTATATTGATATTGCAACAGGTAATTCAGAGTCAAAGATTATTAATAAAAATCAGTAATTTTTATAATTGATAATACTACTAATTTAAAGTTGGAGGAATTAGTATGAACGAATTAGAACTTAAGTATGGCTGTAACCCAAATCAAAAGCCTTCAAAAATCTTTATGCAGGATAACAAGGATTTGCCTATTGAGGTTTTGAACGGTAAGCCGGGTTACATCAATTTTCTTGATGCTTTCAATTCTTGGCAGCTTGTTAGAGAATTAAAGGCGGCAACCGGACTTCCTGCTGCTGCGTCATTCAAGCATGTAAGCCCTGCCGGTGCTGCTGTTGCAACAGAGCTTTCCGATACTTTAAAAAAGATTTATTTTGTTGATGATTTGGAGCTTTCTCCGATTGCATCCGCTTATGCTGCTGCAAGAGGTGCTGACAGAATGTCATCTTACGGCGACTGGGTTGCACTTTCTGATACTTGTGATGTTCAGACTGCAAAGCTTTTGCAGAGAGAGGTATCTGACGGAATTATTGCACCGGACTATACTCCGGAGGCTCTTGAGGTGCTTAAAACAAAGAGAAAAGGCACATATAATGTTGTTAAGATTGACCCTAACTATGTTCCTGCTCCTGTTGAACATAAAGATGTTTTTGGCATAACCTTTGAGCAGGGCAGAAACGAGCTTAAGATTGACGAAGCTATGCTTATGCAGAATATAGTTACAGACAATAAGGAGTTTACAGAGGAGGCAAAGCGTGATCTTTTGATTGCTCTTATCACTCTTAAATATACTCAGTCAAACTCTGTTTGCTATGCAAAGGATGGACAGGCTATCGGTGTTGGTGCAGGTCAGCAGTCAAGAATCCATTGTACTCGTCTTGCAGGTAATAAGGCAGACATTTGGTTCTTAAGACAGCATCCAAAGGTAATGAACCTTCCATTTGTTGATAATATCAGAAGACCTGACAGAGATAACACTATTGATGTTTATATTTCTGATGATTACGAGGATGTTCTTGCTGACGGCACTTGGGAGCAGTTCTTCAAGACAAAGCCTGAGCCTCTTACAAGGGAAGAGAAAAAGGCTTGGCTTGAGAAGTTTGAGGGTGTATCCTTGGGTTCTGATGCGTTCTTCCCATTTGGAGATAATATTGAAAGAGCAAAGCGTTCAGGTGTTCAGTTTGTTGCACAGCCTGGCGGTTCAATCCGTGATGACAATGTTATTGACACTTGCAACAAGTATAATATGATAATGTCATTTACAGGCATTAGACTTTTCCATCACTAATCAGAGGTGCAAGATGAAGATTTTGATGATTGGCTCAGGTGGCCGTGAACACGCACTTATTAAAAAATTGCAGACAAGTCCAAAGTGCGATAAGCTTTTTTGTGCACCGGGCAACGGCGGTATCTCAAGAGATGCCGAGGTTGTAAATATTGGTGTTATGGATAAAGAGAATATGGTTAAATTTGCAAGGGACAATGATATTGACCTTGTATTTGTTGCCCCCGATGACCCGCTTGCAGATGGTATGGTTGATGCTATGCAGCAGGCAGGAATCCGTGCTTTTGGTCCAAATGCAAATGCCGCAATTATTGAGGCATCAAAGGTATTCTCTAAAAACCTTATGAAAAAGTACAACATTCCTACAGCAAAATACGAGGTGTTTGATAACGCTGAAAAGGCTGTTGAGTATGTTAAGTCAGAAAATGTTGCTCCTGTTGTTGTTAAGGCAGATGGTCTTGCACTTGGTAAGGGCGTTATTATTGCTCAGACAGTTGATGAAGCTGTTACAGCAATTAAAGAAATTATGGAGGACAAAAAGTTTGGCGACTCCGGCAACAATATTGTTATTGAAGAATTTTTGACAGGACCTGAAGTTTCTGTACTTGCATTTACTGACGGCAAAACAGTAAAGCCTATGGTAAGCTCAAAAGACCATAAGCGTGCATATGACAATGATGAGGGTCTTAATACAGGCGGTATGGGAACAGTCAGTCCTAATCCGTATTATACAGATGAAATTGCAAATGAATGTATGGAAACAATCTTTAAGCCTACTATTGCTGCAATGAATGCAGAGGGCAGACCGTTTAAGGGTTGTTTGTACTTTGGTTTGATGATTACTCCAAATGGTCCTAAGGTTATTGAATACAACGCTCGTTTTGGTGACCCTGAGGCACAGGTTGTTCTTCCAAGACTAAAAACAGACCTTGTTGATATTTGTGAGGCTGTTATTGATGAAAAGCTTGATGAGCTTGACATTGAGTGGTACGACGGTGCGGCTGCTTGTGTTGTTATGGCAAGCGGTGGTTATCCGCTGTCTTACAAGAAGGGCATTGAAATGTTCGGTCTTGATGAAAACGGTGGTGTCGACGGTGCTATTGTGTATCACGCAGGTACAAAGTATGAGAATGGCAAGTTCTTTACTAACGGTGGTAGAGTATTGGGTGTAACTGCAAAAGCTGACACGCTTGATGAAGCCTTGAATAAGGCATATGCCGCTGTAGATAAAATCAACTTTGAGGGTGCACATTTCCGTCACGATATCGGCAAAACAAAATAATGATATAAATTAAGAGCAGGCGTTTTGCCTGCTCTTTTTTGTTTTTTATAACGCTTCACAAGTTGTTTTAAATATATAACCTTTATGACCCGAAGATTTACTTCAGTTATTTGGTAAACCTCATAATTCACAATTTAAAATTT
>JAFLSM010000013.1:32967-53654 GCA_022510955.1 Ruminococcus sp.
AGCATAATCAAAGCGACCACTACCGCCCCGAAGATTTACTTCAGTTATTTGGTAACCCTCATAATTCTCAATATAAAATTTGTAATTATTTATGAGTGTATTATTAGAGCATAATCAAAGCGGCCACTGCCGCCCCGAAGATTTACTTTTGTGTAACGGTAACAATCCATAAACTTATAAGGATAAGTTTATGGATTGCTTTATAGGAAATTGCTCGTAAACAGTCAGGCGCTAAAGGTTTTTATTATAAACACACATTCTATCTGCTCAGATAAACGCAACCCACCGGCTATTTTTGCTTTGCATGAAATTATCAGTACATTGCAGTCGGGTGTATAAGGATGCTTTTATATGGTGCTATCTGCACGGACAGATGCAGCCCACTGGCTGCTTTGCATTAGAATACTTTGATATATTTATAGTACAATCGTATAATTCCTGTTGCTTTTTTATAAAGTTCTTTTCGCTCGTGTTCAGCGTAGCGTTTTATAATTTCAACAGATTTGTCTGACATCATATGATTGCTGTACTTTGCTTCATTTACCAAATCTTGAACTTCTATAGGAATAAAGCCCTCGGTAATGCAGTTTATCGCAAGCGCATAACGAAAGATATATATAATCCGCTTTTTGTTATCGTTTGTCGCAAACAGCTTTTTGCGATTATTCCGTATTATGCGTGCTCTTAAAAGTATTGTCGTAATAATCAGTGCAACTACTAAAATCACCCAAACTATTGACGGAATACTGAATCCATTACCATTGTTATTTGAACTATTTGATATTGTGCCGGGCAAAGTACTCGTCTGATTAGTTGTCGGCTGTTCCGTGGGAGACAATACTGTCGTTTCTGTTTGTTCAGGAGAATTACTGCTGTTGGTTGCATCAGTGCTGCTTGCATTACCGTTGCCATTATTAATATATACAGGAGGGGTAGGATCAAGCATTATCCAGCCTTTATTTTTATCGTAGTATTCAACCCAAGCGTGTGAATTGCAATTTGTAACATCAACAAATTCATTGTATAGAGTTGGAACAAAATACCCTGTTACATATCTTGCAGGAATCCCGAGAGCCCTAAGCAATGTTGTTGCAGAGGTTGCATAGTGAATACAGTAGCCTTTTGCATTGCTTTCAATAAACCACGGTGCAAAGTCACTGCCCTCAGGCAATGAGTCCGGAACAAAAGAATATTCTCCTCGTCCGATTATAAACTCTTTAACAGCCTGTGGAATTTCATCTTCGTTTAAGTTTGAAAGCCCATTTTCATCAGCAATTTTTAATAAGCTGTCCTTTGTCTTATTAGGCAGCTTAGTGTAAATATCAAAGACGAAATCCTCGTAATTCTCAAGCTGTTCACTTTGATTTTTCACAAGTCTGCTATAGTAATCAGGGTAATATTCTATTATATATTCTTTCTCATTATCAACATTTTCAATGCAAGTATCAGCTACAGCTCCGTGTTCAGTTCTTTTTGAATAATAGGTTGTGAAGATTAAATCCTCTCGGTAAAGAGCTTTTATCTGTAACTGTTTCAAATTTGGATCAGATGACCTTGTTATGTCAAAAGCATTAAAATCATTTGGGAATCTTTTAGCTTCATCCTTGCTTAATATATGCCATTGATTATCCTCATAGTCTGCATAAGCAATTTTTTTAAGGTACATAATGCTGTTTTCATCATTCATAACACTTAAAATAGGATTTTTATCAAGTCGAAATTCTCCTAAATTATTAAGATTTTGTGAGTCCTGAATATTGGTATTAAGATTTTTCAGCTTAGCAGTCGCCTGATTATCACCTGTATTAATATCAAGAATTTCATTAAATTTACTCAATAATGTGTCCTGCCACTCATATCGTTCATAATCCTGCAATGGAAATATTGTGCATAAAATTGAAAGAGTTAATACAAGAATGATTGATGTTGCAGACAATACTATACTGCCTAATTTTTCACTGTGTTTGCGTGAGAAACCTGTGATGTACAGTGCAAGAAGAATACTTATGCTGAGAATTAAAGGTGTAAGAGAGGGAAGAGTAGTTACCATAATAAAGCAAGGCACTAACATAACGAGTGAGAGAAGATAAACAATAATTGACTTGTTTATTCTTATAAGTGACACCGTAAAAATCTCGCAAAGTATGAACAGTATAAAAATAAATAAAACTGTTGCATCAGAGGATTTTATGTTTGTTCCGTTGTTTGCAGCAATATGAATTGACGACGGTACACTCATATACTTTGAGTATATTCCGAGAACTCTGTTAGCCGCATAATTCAGCTGTGATATTATGATGTTGTAGCTTACAAAAAATACTGCAATATACACGCCTTGAATTACTGCTAAGGCTACTAAATATTTTTTTGCTGAAGTTATATAGTATGAGATGAGCGAATTTATTGCAGTAAATATTATTGCGGTAATTGTCAGAAAAAACAAGCTTGTCTTAATATTGAATGCTGTTGAAAAACACATTATCAGGGATACTGAAAGTATAATATTAAACAAGCTGTTTATTACAAGAGAAGTGACATTCTTCATCAGATGTTAACCTCCTCTCTATCTTCATAAATATTGAAAATTATTGCATTTTTTCTGTCAATGTCGGTTTGATTAAATGGTATTTTTTCATACAGTGCATACAAATAATGACTAATGTCATCGGAATTACTAATTTTGGCGATGTTGAATTTATTATCAAGAAAAGCATAGCAATCCATATGTCGTTCGTTAAAATAATTGCACATATAAATCAGTCTTGCAAGAATAGAGTCATTGGAATCAGGATTTTTCCCAAATTGCGGACTTATAACAAACTTTTTTGTAATCGGTTGGCTTGGTTCCTTTACAACAAGGTCATCAATCTTTGAGGATAACTTCCAATGAATACTTTTAAGACTGTCGCCGTTTTGATATTGCCTTAGCTCATAATAATCAGAGAAACCGCCCCCGACCTTAGGCTTGAATCCAAGAACTGTAATATTTTCAAAATCAGGTATATTTGACGGTTCTTTCGCTTTGGGCAAAACATTTGTTTTGAGAGTTTTATTGAATCTAACTGGAATGAAAAATATACCCAGCAAATCATAAATTTTCAATGATTTTGCGGTTACTGTGATACAACCGCAATGGTTACCAAGCGTATTGTCGCAATATTCAAATGCTTTATCAAGAGTTCCGCTGAACTTTAACTTGATTTTTTTTCGAATATCTGCAAAGCTGTTTTCTGCTTTCAAAGTAAGTTTCAGACAGGAGCAGGGAATAGCAGAGTTGTTTTTATTTGTCAGATATATTTTATATTTTTCGTTTATATTAATCTCATCATCACTATATAGAATGAACCCGTTTACAGCTGTGTATATCATCATAGGTAAACTTATAAGCAAAGATATAAACGGTACAAGAACAACGATAAGCAGAAAAATCCATGAAAACCATTTAAAGTAAAAAATATTAAATAAAAAAGAAGAACATAATATTATTAGGTATAGAATAATATTTTTCAGCATATCAAATCCTCGGTATTTTAACTTTTGTTATCGCATTAGTAAGAACATCATCTTCACTGAGCCTTCTTGACAGAGCCTCATTGCTTAAAATTATTCTGTGACCGATAGTGCTGACAAAAACATTCTGAACATCCCTTGGAATTACATAATCTCTCTCCTCTGCAAAAGCTAAAGCCTTTGCCATATGAGTAAGCGAGAGTGTGGCTCTTGGGCTGGCTCCTCGAGCAATAAGAGGATTGTTTCTGGTTTCCTGTATAAGACTTACGATATATCGTGCAACTTCGGTTTGAAGATATACATTTCTTATTTGGTTTTGCATATCTTCAAGCTGTTCTTTGGTAACAATTTGATTAATATCGTTAAGCGGATTTTTGCCTGAACGGTTTAAAAGCATTTTACATTCTGCATTACTGTCAGGGTAACCCATTGAAATACGCACCATAAAACGGTCGGTTTGTGAATCGGGCAAAAGCTGAGTGCCTGATGCACCCGTTGGGTTTTGAGTGGCTATTACCGAAAAAGGACTTTTCAGCTTATAGGACTTGCCTTCAACTGTTACCTGCTTTTCCTCCATAGCTTCAAGCAGTGCGGACTGTGTTCTGCTTGAAGTTCTGTTAAGCTCATCAGCAAGGAACAGATTACAGAATATAGGACCTTTTGTAAAATGCAGGGTGTTGGTGTCTTTGTTATAGGTGGTAAAGCCTGTAATATCCGACGGAAGTGTATCAGGTGTAAACTGAACTCGTTTGTATTCAAGTCCCAATGCTTTTGAAAAAGCAACAGCAAGTGTTGTTTTGCCTACGCCGGGGATATCCTCAATCAGAATATTTCCATTTGCAAGAATTGCCAGCAATGTTGTGATTATTGCTCTGTCTTTACCGTTTATAGCTTTTTTTACTTCTTTAATAATATTTTGAAAATCGCTCATACTAACCTCAATATTTGTAAATAAAACACTAAATTTTGACTATAAATCTATTATATTTTATTATTATAAATAATTCAAGTGTTTTTAATCTGTATTTTAATATGTATTAATAACAAAAAGCAGCCAGTGGGTTGCACCTATAGAGAAGATAAAATTTATTTTTTATAAACCATTAATTACCCGGCTGTTTTCAAGTAAATTTCTATAAATAAAAAAGGCAGTACAAAAGTACCGCCTTAACTTGATAATCAAATTACTTCAAGAGCCTCTTCAATAGCGATTGAAAGCTGGTCAGGACAGCTTGTGCCTCTGCCACGGCAATCAATGCCTCTTAGTCTTTTGATTGCTTCCTCAGCATTCATACCTTTTACAAGCTGACAAATACCAACAGTATTTCCTGCACATCCTCCAATAAACTCGCATTCAGTGATAATTTCGTTTTCATCAATCTCTATATTTATTTGTCGGGAACAAACTCCCTGTGGAAAATATGTATACATAAAATTTTCTCCTTTCATAATTTGTATACATTCTAACACAGATAAATAAAAAAATCTACATAATTCTTATTTTTTATTTTCTTTGAATTATATCTATGCTATAATATTTTTAATAAGTTATTAGGATGATTTTATGTCAATTAAAATAAATTTAGGTGCGTGGAGTTCTGTATTTGCGGTTCCGTCAAAAATTGTTGACGAGGGACTGAAATATTCTGATGGCGTAAAACTTAAGGTTTTATTATATGTTTTACGAAACTCTGACAAAGAACTTGACGATAAAGATATTTCAAAGGGAACAGGTGTAAATGTTACCGATATTCCTGAGGCTCTTGACTATTGGGTAAGCCTTGGTGTTCTGAGCAAAGTCAACGATGAATATACCTTTCCTGAAAGCACTAATGCAGAAATTTACAACAAAAATAATTCTTTGAAAGAAAATACAGATGTTTTGATTTCGGATAATAATTCTCTTGTCGAAAATACTCCGATAGAAAAAGAAGAAAAAATTGAACAAAAACAGCGTTTCACTGTTACACGCCCGCAAAAGCCTGATTATGTATTTACTTCACAAAGGCTTGCTGTGGATGAAGAACTTGCTTTACTTGTTAATGAAGCTCAGTCAACATTTGGCAAAACACTTTCAAACAGTGACATTTCAACGCTCTTAATGTTAAAAGATACCTGCGGACTGCCACTTGATGTTATTTTAATGCTTATTCAGTATTGCATAAGCATTGGCAAGGGGAATATGAGAACAGTAGAAAAAATCGGAATCGGCTGGGCAGATGATGGTATTTATACGCTTGAAGCGGCTGATAATAAAATTCGTCAGATTAAGCAAACAAGTAAAAACTTTGCTGTTGTTTCTTCTGTTTTCGGAATTTCAAATGTAGGAACGCCCACTAAAAAACAGCTCGAATACGGCGATAAATGGGTAGGAGAATGGAAGTTTTCACCCGAGATGCTGAGAGAAGCATATGAACGCTGTGTTGATACAAAGGGTATGATGAATTTGAAATATATTGACGGAATTTTAAAGCGTTGGCATGCAAACGGAATTCGTAATACAAATGACCTTATAACATTTGAAAAACTGTCGTCAAAGCAAGGGGATAAAAAGAAGCCAAGTTCTTCTATTGACTATTCAAAGCTAAATAAATTGAGTATTCCTGATGTGTGATGAAAGGAATTAATTATGGGATTTAACAGTTATACATATCAAAAGGCAAATGAAATTCTTGCAGACAGACGGCTTAATGCAGAAAAAACAGCTGACCAAAGACGAGAAATTATATTTTCCCGCGTACCCAGGTTAAAGGAACTGGACAAAGAAATTTCCTCGGCTAATATTCAAATTGCAAGAATTGTTGTCAGGGGTGGCGATGTTGTTGCTGAAATGACAAAGCTCAAAGACAGAAATCTTACTCTGCAGAAAGAATTTGCAGAGCTTTTGACAGCTAACGGATATTCAGAAAATGTTTTGGAGCCAAGATATTGTTGCAAAAAATGCTCTGATAGGGGACAGTATGAGGAAAATGGCAAGACTCTGATGTGCTCTTGTATGAAAAATTTACTTATTTCTGTTGCTTGTGAGGAACTTAATAAGACTGCACCTCTTTCACTTTCTACTTTTGAAACCTTTAATGTTGATTATTACAACAAGGATAAAGATGAACGAACAGGAATTTCTCCTTATTATGTAATGTCTAAGGTTTATGATTACTGTTTAAAGTATGCAAAGGAGTTTAATGAACATTCCGGAAGCATATTAATGAAAGGAAACACCGGACTTGGAAAAACTCATCTTTCACTTGCAATAGCAAATGAAGTGCTGAACAAGGGTTACGGAGTAATTTATGTTTCTGCACCCGTGCTTTTGCAAAGGCTTGAAAAGAACTATTTTTCAAATGATAAGTCTGATGATATTGAACAGCTTGTAACAGATTGCGATTTGCTTATTATTGATGATTTGGGAACAGAATTTAAAACTCCGTTTTCTTCTTCACAGCTTTATAATGTTTGTAATTCAAGAATTCTAAAGAACAAGCCTTTTATAATAAGCACCAATCTTTCTCCCGAAGAAATGAAGGATGATTATTCCGAAAGATTTGTTTCCCGTATTTTCGGAGGTGCACAGACGCTCGACTTTTTAGGTGAGGACATAAGAATTTTGAAAAAATAGAATGTATAAAGGCTTTATTATTGGCAAAAATGTTATTTAGAAAGAAAATTTAAAAAAATTTAAAAAATCTCTTGACAAATCTTTCTAAATGCTATATAATTCTTATTGTTGCAAAACAAGTGGCAACAATATTTAGCGGAATGGTGTAACGGTAGCACGACAGACTCTGACTCTGTTTGTTGGGGTTCGAATCCCTATTCCGCTGCCATTAATAGCCCCGAAGATTTCGGGGCTGTTTTATTACGAGGTGTAGCGCAGTTTGGTAGCGCACATCGTTCGGGACGATGGGGTCGCAAGTTCGAGTCTTGTCACCTCGACCAATTTTTTCTACAATCTTAGGAGAGGTAGATATTATGAAAAAGTTTTTGACCTTTGCGTTGGCTATGTTGTTGTGTCTATCTCTCTTGGCAGGTTGTGGGGCTAAGAATGTAGATTTGAGTGAAGTTATGACAAAACTCAATTCTGATTACAGCCTTTCTCTTGATAAGCTTTCTTCAGTAGATGAGCTTAACACATACTATAGCATCAGCACTGAAGATGTAAAGCAGTTTGCTGCTGAGATTGACTCAACCAATGATGCTCCCAAAGAGATTATTATGATTGAGGCTGTTGATGCCGACGCTGCGTCAAGAGTTGAAGAAGCTCTTACAAATCGTCTTAATTCAATTATGGCAACATATAACTCATATTCTCCCGAGCAGGTTGATATGGTTAGAGCTTGCAAGGTAACAAAGGACGGCAAATTTGTTAGTCTGATTGTTGCTGATGAGGCAAGTAATATGCTTAATGTATACTACGAATATCTAAAATAATTAAAACCATGGTTTTAATGGGCGGACTTTGTTCGCCCGTTTCTTTTGTATAAAAGGCAGGACTATTATGACTCAAAGTGAAATTCAAAAAAATTTTTCTCATATGAATTCAATGCAGCAGCAAGCTGTGTTTACAACAGAAGGAGCGCTTCTGATTCTTGCGGGTGCAGGCTCAGGTAAGACAACTGTGCTTGTAAATCGAATTGCGTACATACTCCAAAGTTCACTTTGCAAACCTTGGCAGATTCTTGCAATTACCTTTACCAATAAGGCTGCAGGAGAGCTTAAGGAGAGAATTTGCAACACTGTACCTGATGGCGGTAGTGATATTTGGGCGGCTACATTTCACTCAGTATGTGCAAGAATTTTGCGTAGGTATGGTCATATAATCGGCTATTCCAGTCACTTCACCGTGTACGGCACTGATGATCAGAAAAAGCTTGTTAAGGATATTTTAAAACAGCTTAATATTGACGAAAAATATCTTCCTGTTAAGAGTATTCTTTCAGAAATTTCAAAAGCTAAGGATGAAATGAAGGCTCCCGAGCAAATGCGTAAGGAAGCTGAATTTGACAGCAGAAAAAAAGATATTTCAAAGGTTTATGAATTGTATCAGTCAAGATTAAAGACAGCTGATGCTATGGACTTTGATGATATGCTTTGCAACACTGTAAAATTGTTTGAAACTGCACCCGATGTGCTTGAAGCCTATCAAAACCAGTTTAAGTATATTATGGTCGATGAGTATCAGGATACAAACAAGGTTCAGTATAAATTTGTAAGTATGCTCGCAGAAAAGCACAACAACATTTGTGTTGTCGGTGATGATGACCAGAGTATTTACAAGTTCAGAGGAGCTACAATCGAAAATATTCTGTCTTTTGAAAATACCTTTAAAGACGCAAAAATAATTCGTCTTGAACAGAATTACAGAAGTACACAGAATATTCTTAATGCGGCTAACGAGGTAATTTCAAACAATACCATGCGTAAGGGAAAAACGCTTTGGACCGAAAATTCTGTTGGTGATAAAATTGAAATCCACACAAGCGACACAGAGCGTGACGAGGCATCGTTTATTGCTCAGAAGATACTTGAAGGTGTGGAAAAGGGCAGAAAATATTCTGATTTTGCTGTGCTGTACAGAATGAATGCTCAATCAAACGCAGTTGAGCAGGCACTTTCACGAAGCGGTGTTCCTCACAGAATTATCGGCGGTCATCGCTTTTATGACAGGGAAGAAATTCGTGATATGGTAGCTTATTTGCAGGTTATCAACAATCCGCATGATGATGTAAGGTTGAGCAGAATTATTAATGTTCCTAAGCGATCAATCGGCGCAACTACTGTTCAGCACGCAGCTGACATTGCCGCAGGACTCGGAGAAAGCATTTATACTGTTATCAGTGAGGCTGACAGCTATCCGCAGCTTTCCCGTGCTGCTGCAAAGCTAAAAAGCTTTGTTGCTCTTATTGACGGATTCATTGATGCAGAACAGAGTGGAGATTATTCTCTTGCAGAATTATATAATCTTATTCTTGAGCACACTGAATATAAAGAATATTTGAAAAAAGAAAAAGAAAATGCTGATGTAAGAATTGAGAACATCGATGAACTTTCTTCAAATATTATTAAATTTGAAGAAGATTACGACGATGATGCTACTCTTTCGGCATTTCTTGAAGAAATTTCTCTTCAAACAGATATTGATAACTATGATGCTGATGCTGATACCTGTGTTATGATGACACTGCACAGTGCAAAGGGACTTGAGTTTCCTGTGGTGTTTATTGCAGGTATGGAGGACGGAATCTTTCCGTCGATTGCAACTATGATGAATCCTGATGAACTCAACGAGGAACGCAGACTTGCTTATGTAGGCATTACAAGAGCAAAAGAAAAGCTTTATCTTACAAAAACCAATTCAAGAATGCTTTTCGGTTCTACTACATACAATAAAACATCCCGCTTTGTTAATGAAATTCCTGAAAATCTGGTTGAATATACAGGCGGAAAAAGAATGTTTGCAGGTTCTCAGTCATCAAATAATGGCTCCAGTCGCACATCAGTTGGAGGTTCAAGGCAGGGAGCAGGTTCGTACTCTTCAAATGTGTTTAAAGGTTACCAAAAGCCTGCTATCAATAGCGGAACAACTTATAATGTCGGTGACTCAGTTCTGCATAAAGTTTTTGGCAAAGGTATGATTATGAAAACTCAAAAAATGGGTAACGATGTTATGCTTGAAATTGCCTTTGACAAGGCAGGAACAAAGACACTTATGGCTAATTTCTGTAAGATGGAGAAGATATAGAGGGTGATTTTTTGAAATATTCATTCAAAAAGTTAATATGCACATTGCTCTGTTCATCTGTTTTGGTTTGTTCGGCTTGTTCGCTGAATTCGCAAGATAATTCAGAAGACACAGTTGATTCTGAAACTCAGTCAACAACTGCCCAGGATGTCTCAAATTCTGTTATGGCTTCTACCGGGGATACTGAAACGCAACCTGCTGCCTATAATTTAGCAAGGTTAAAAGAGAATTCCGACAAAGTGATTAAGAAGTTTGATGACTTTATTTCGGACAAGAAGTATAAAGGTGTGGTATATAATAAGATTGGCAATGATTTTGAATATATAAGTCAAGAAGGTCAGTCTGTTATTGAAGACCACAAGTCAAACTCTGTAAATACCCAATATCGTGTCGGCTCATTGACAAAGCAGTTTACTGCCGTAGCAATTATGAAGCTTTCAGAGGAAGAAAAACTTTCTCTTGATGACAAAATCAGCAAATACTTTAATAACTACGAATACGGTGAAGAAATTACAATCAGAAATCTTCTGACTATGACATCAGGTATTCCAAGCTATACATGTCATTTAGGAAGCATTGACAATAATTATTATACCGACAGTCAAATCAAGTACAAACTTAAAGAAAATGACGGGGAAAATAATAAAGAGGTAATTCTTGATTGGATTCTAAAACAGAAATTAAGATTTGAACCTGACAGCAGTTTTGCTTTTTCTGACAGCAATTATTTTTTACTTGGTAAGATTATTGAAAAAGTCTCAAAAACCACATATGAAGAATATGTTAAAGAAAACATCTTTGAGCCTCTTGGTATGAAATCATCAACTTTTGATGATGCAGATAATCTTGCATTAAGTTATGACGGACTTGATAATCATAAATGGTTGCATTATGACGGTGTAGGATATTCTTCAATCGGTTTAATAACGAGTGTTTCGGATATTCTTAAATGGATATATGCCTTTGATGAATACAAGATTATTTCAAAGGAATCTGTTGATGAAATGTGCACGCCGTATCTTGAAAATTATGGTTATGGATTTTTTATTTATCAAGACAGAATTGTTCAAACTGCCGGTTTTGATAAATATAGCGCAATGCTTGAATTCACACGCAGCGAAAGCGAAGTTTTTATAGCGGTGTCAAACTATAACTATAATGATCCCGTGCATCTGTTTGCAAGGTACAGAGTATTTTTAAAACCGTACTACGGAAGGTAGACATTTTAATTCTTTAACACTTATCACAAATTATTAAAACCTCCATAAAATGATATTGTTACAGTACCGAATTATCGGCCTGTCAATACTTTTACGGAGGTTATTTTTATGCCAGATGTTTCTTTTGATGCAGAGCAGGTGCAGAGTCAAAGTGTACATCACAAAGATTCTGATTGTGATGCAGTTTGTATTGATGCCGCAAGAATTTATGACAGCTGTGGAGCAAAAGACTGTTTGAGAGATTTGCCTGTCATGTTCACAAGTGAGGATCAGGAAATTGTAGAAAATGCTTGCTCCTGCAAGGTGTGTAAGGTGAGCGTAATTACATCAACCGTTAATGTGGAGCCTGTTGCTTTCCACAGAGGATTTTATTCTGTGGATATGGTATTTTATTTTGCTGTTACCTGCGAGGTTTATACAACGGCAGCTTCATTACCGACTACAATTACAGGTCTTACCACTTATGCTAAAAGAGTTGTGCTTTATGGCAGTGACGGTTGTGTCAAGACATTCAGCAGTGAAGAGAGCGGTCTGAACTGTTCATCTCCCGGCGAGGAGTGCAGTTGTTGCCATAAAGAGAGTGTTCCGAAGGCCACGGTTCAAATATCTGATCCAATGGCTTTGTCTGCAAAGTTAAAGTGTCATAGATCACACGAATACCAAAACAGATGTAACCATAACTGTAATACTATTCCTGCCTGTGTAACAGCTTTCTTTGGAGAACCTCTTGTTAATCCAAGAAACAATTTTATTGCAGTTACTATAGGTATCTTTACAATCACACAGCTTATTCGAAATGTTCAGCTGCTTATTCCGTCTTATGATTACTGCATTCCACGCAAGGAGTGTACATCAAGAACTGATGATCCATGTGAGGCGTTCAGTAAAATTGAATTTCCGACAGATTGCTTTTTCCCGCCAAACTCTGACGACGATTCCGGCAATCAGGGGCCACATTTCGGCAAATGTGACTGTGAATAAATATGAATTTGTAAAACGGGGTCTTTATGGCTCCGTTATTATTTTCTTAGGGATTGAAAATTTCGGAATTTTAGACTATAATACATAATAGTTTATTACAAGGAGAATGAAAAATGGAATTAAAGGATGCAATCACAACTCGCAGAAGTATACGGGCATACAAAGCTGATACAACTATTGATAAGAAAATTGTTCTTGATATCATTGCAACGGCACAGCATGCTCCGTCTTGGAAAAATTCACAGACAGGCAGATATTATATTGTAATGGACAGCGAAAAGCTTTCAGAGGTAAAAACAAGCTGTCTGCCTGAATTTAATCAGAAAAACTGTAAAAATGCACCTGTTCTGATTGTTACAACATTTGAGAAGAGTTGCGCAGGATTTGACAAAGAAAAAAATCCAGTTAATGAGCTTGGTGACCAGTGGGGAGCATATGACCTTGGACTGCAAAATCAACTGCTGATTCTTGCGGCAAGAGAATATGGTCTTGATACACTTATTATGGGAATCCGAGACGAAAAAGCTTTGAGAGAACATCTTAACATTCCTGAAACACAACAGGTGGTAGCTGTTATTTCTCTTGGTTATCGTGATATTGAGCCGACAGCTCCAAAGCGAAAAGAACTTGAAGAAATTATAAAAATCTATTAACATTATAAAAATCAACCTGTGGGTTGCTTTTGCCCGAGCAGAGGATTTATATAAAAGCACGCTTTTGCGCCCGACTGTTATGTACAAGTAATTTTTATATAGCAATAAATGAGGCTGTATCAATTTTATTTTGATACAGCCTCTTGATTATTAAATTTTTATTAGCTTGCTGTTTTAATTTGTAATCTCAGCTTGTCAGAAATCATAGCAATAAACTCACTGTTTGTAGGCTTACCTCTGTCATTGTGAATTGTGTATCCAAAATATGAATTTAACACATCAATATCACCTCTGTCCCAAGCCACTTCAATAGCGTGTCTGATTGCTCTTTCTACCCTTGATGAGGTAGTTTCATACTTTTTGGCAACAGAAGGGTAAAGCTGTTTAGTTACAGCGTTTATAATTTCAGGCTTTTCAACAGACATAATTATTGAATCTCTGAGGTAATGATAGCCCTTGATGTGTGCAGGAACTCCGATTTCGTGTAAAATTTCCGTAACCTTAAGCTCAATTCCAAATGCATCAAAATAAGCGACCTTTTTATCATTGTTGTTTCTTACCATACTAATTATGTCTTCACAAAGATTGCTCATATTGTATGGCTTTAAAACAAAGTAGGATGCACCTGCATACATAATTTCTCTTTCAAGCACAGGGCTGTGAAATGATGAAGAAACAATAAATACGGGTGACTTTGTATTTTGTCTTTTAATGTTTCGCATAACTCCGATTGCATCAAGTCGTGTCATAAAAGAGTCCATAAGAACTACATCAGGCTCTTCTTTAGTAATTTTGTCGCAAAGGTCGTTTCCGTCATTGTTGCAGAATGATACAGATATATTAAAGTCCTGTAAAATTTTCATATATTCCTGTGAAAAGTCTTCTGCATTTTCTGTGATGATAAGTTTTAGCTTGTTTTCCATTTTAGTTCCCCCAATGAGTTTTTTGTGTGATATTATATTACCATAAAATGGTAAAAATGGCAATACTTTCCAAACAAAAAATTTAAAAGATTTTTAAATTTTAATTTCCTTAGGGAGAGAGTTACGAAATTTTAATAAAAAATGCACTATTCGACAAACTTTGATACCATGTTTTGAATGGCAACACCAAAGCCCTCCTGCGGTTTGTTTAAAAATACATGAGTAACAGCACCTACAAGCTTTCCGTTTTGCACTATAGGGCTGCCGCTCATACCTTGAACAATACCGCCACATTCATCAAGCAGTCTTTCATCAGTGATTCGAATAATAAAGTTTTCGTTTGAGTCTTTATTTTTATTGCATATTCTTGTAATTTCTATTTCAAATTCTTCTACATTATTACGGTCTATAGTTGTAAAAATACTCGCTTTACCAACTTTTATATCGTTTGTTTCAGCAATTTCAATTTGTTTCTGTTTGTAAGAATAATTTTCTTCCGGTCTGCCAAAAATACCAATAGAGGTATTCTTTGTGAGAGTACCCAGTGTTTCATCTTTAAAATAACCGTTAAGACTACCTGCTTTTCCCGCAGTACTTTTACTTATTCCGCTGATACTTGCACTTAAAACAGTTGCGTGTTCAAGCGGAAGAAGATATGATGTGTCGTTGTCGCAAATTCCATGACCAAGGGCAGCAAAGTAGTTGTTTTGTTCATCATAATAGGTTATCGTGCCGATTCCTGCACAGCTGTCACGAACCCATGCACCAATAAGATACATTCCCGCTGTATTTTTTACAGGTTTTACTTTTTTGCTGATTGTATTATTGTTCCTGTTGATTTTAAGATTAACTTCTTCACCGTTGCAGTTTGAAAGAACATAACTTAGTTCTTCATTTGTTTTTATGCTTTTGCCGTTTGCCTGGGTAATAACATCGTTAATTTTAAGTCCGCTTTCTTTTGCAGGACATACATATTTAATGCCGTCGTAGTAATTTTCAAGATTAACGATTATTACACCGTCAGAATAGAATTTTACTCCAAATGACTGACCGCCAAGATAAACGGTTTGAGGCTCTTCTTTGGCATTAACATAAAATACCGCAATGTTTAGCAGTATAATTCCTGACAAGGCAACTGATAATAATTTTGTAAATTTTTTCAGAAAATCACCTTCTTTCCGTTGCCTTTATTATCATTTGCATTTATAATACTAATAAAACTGTATTCTTAATTATTAAAAAAATAATTGGAAGTCTCATATTTAATTTCTTTGATTTTAATTATCAAATTTGAAAAATTTTTCTTTTATTATATGATTTTCTTTAAGGAGTTAAAAATGTCAAATGATAAGTTTAGAATAGAAGGATTATCTTCTTTTGATGTTGAAAAGCGAAAAAAAGAGGGCAAGGTAAATATTTCTTCTAATTTAAAAACAAAGTCAATCAAGAGAATATTTTATGATAACATTGTTACATTATTTAATCTTATAAATGTTGTTTTATTTGTCGCACTTTTGCTTGTCGGTTCGTACAAGAATATGCTTTTTATTGGCGTTATGCTTTTTAATATTGCGATTGGCATTTTTCAGGAAATTCGCTCAAAACGAAGTGTTGACAAGCTTTCAATATTATCAGAGCGAAAAATTACAGTTGTGCGTGACGGTACAGAACAGTATATTGCAAGAGAAGATATTGTACTTGATGATATAATTGTATTATCAAGAGGCAGTCAAGTTCCTGCTGACTGTGTTTTAGTCAGCGGTGAATGTAAGGTAAATGAAAGCCTTCTTACAGGTGAATCTGATCTCATGCTGAAAAAAGTTAATAATGAAATGCTTTCAGGAAGTTTTATTTCATCCGGCAAGTGCTATGCAAGGGTTACAAAGGTTGGCGCTGACTGTTATGCCGCAAAAATTAACGCAGAGGCAAAGTACATAAAGAAAGTAAATTCACAAATTTTAAAGTCATTTAACTTTATTATTAAGCTTTGTACTTTTGTTATGTTTCCAATTGGTGTGTTCTTTTTTATAAATCAGTTTGGAATCGAAAACGGAAATATTCAGCAAACAGTAATCAGTACGGTAGCTGCCTTAATTGGTATGATTCCGAAGGGAATGATTTTGCTTACAAGCTCGGTGCTTGCGGTTTCTATTATAAGGCTCTCAAAAAGTAAGGTGCTTGTACAGGAAATGTACTGTATAGAAACGCTTGCCCGTGTTGATGTGCTTTGTCTTGACAAAACCGGTACACTGACAGCCGATGAAATGTATGTTACCGATGTTATCAGCTTTGGTTCTAATGATGAAGAGATTAAAACAGCACTTTCATCTATTGTAGGAGCTTCTGAAGAGATTAACGCAACTCTTGATGCAATTAAAGAGTATACTAAGGGGATTGCTCCGCTTAAATCAACAGCATTTTCACAATTTAGTTCGGAAACAAAGTGGTCAGGCGGATGTTTTGAAAACGGTAAAACATACATTATAGGTGCCGCAGAATTTGTTTTTAATGATAGGGCAAAATATCAAAAGATTTTTAATAAACTTGACGAAATCAATCAAACTGTAAGAATTTTGGTTCTTGCTGTCAGTAAGCAAAAAATTAATAATTCGACATTGCCTGATGACTTAAAGCCACTGGCATTTGTGCTTATTAAGGATAAGTTAAGAGATAATGTAAATGAGACTATTAATTATTTTAAAGAGCAGGGTGTTACATTAAAGGTTATTTCGGGTGACAGTGTTAAAACTGTTCAGAATATAGCAAAGGAAGTGGGCATTCCGGGAGCTGAAAATGCAGTGGATATGTCGACTATTACTACTGATGAACAGCTTGAAAAGGCGGCAGAAAGTTGCAATGTGTTCGGACGAGTTACTCCTGCACAGAAAAAGAGTCTTGTTTTAGCTTTGAAAAAAAATAATCATTCTGTTGCTATGACCGGTGACGGTGTTAATGATGTGTTGGCGCTTAAGGAGGCTGATTGTTCTATTGCTATGGCGTCAGGCAGTGATGCAGCAAGAAATGTGTCTCAGCTTGTTCTCGTGAACAATGACTTTGCGTCAATGCCAAGCGTTGTAGCAGAGGGAAGAAGAACAATTAATAATATTGAGCGAAGCTCTGCACTTTATCTTGTAAAGACAATCTATTCTATAATTCTTTCAATTTTATTTATATTTTTCAACACGCAATATCCATTTGAGCCTATACAGCTCACGCTTATAGGTGCATTTACTGTTGCGATTCCGTCATTTGTGCTTGCGTTACAGCCAAATAATAACAGAATTAAAGGCAATTTTACAGCAAAGATTTTTGCTTGTGCAATTCCCTCCGCTTTGTGTGTTATACTGAATATAATTGCAGTTATCTGTACAAGAAATCTGTTTGGTGTTGCAAGTGATAATGAGCTTTCAACAATTTCAGTTTTTCTTACCGCATTGTCATGTTTTTTGCTTGTTGTAAGACTATCACTTCCAATCAATCTTTTACGTGGTGCAATGCTTGCTGTGAGCGTAGGCGGTGTTGTTCTGGGAAGCTTGTTCTTTAGCGAGTTATTCTCTATTGTACCACTTTCTTTTGAGGGTATGATTATGCTCGTTGTTCTCGGAGCCTTAACATTAATACTCTTTAATATAATGTATACTTTATGCAGAAATTTAATAAAAAAACTTGACAAATAGTTATTATGATTAGTAAAGAAGAATTAATAATGAAATTTATTATTCCATATGATGTAAAACATATATTAAGCATTCTTTATAGCAACGGATTTGAAGCGTTTGTTGTGGGTGGATGCGTGCGTGATACTTTGCTTGGAAAAATACCTCACGATTGGGATATCTGCACTAATGCAAAACCTGACGAAATAAAAAATTGCTTTAAAAATTTTAATACATTTGATTCAGGCATTAAGCACGGAACAATTTCCGTTGTATATAATAATGAAGTTTATGAGATTACAACATATCGAATAGATGGTGATTATCTTGACAATCGGCATCCCCAAAATGTAACATTCACAGATGACATTAAAATTGACTTGTCACGCCGAGATTTTACAATTAATGCAATGGCTTATAATGAAAAAGATGGTCTTGTTGACCCATTTAACGGTCAGGCTGATATTGTAAATAAAAAAATACGCTGTGTGCGTAACGCAGACGAGCGTTTTCGTGAGGATGCTCTGAGAATTCTCAGGTCTCTGAGATTTGCCTCGACATACGAATTTGATATTGAGGAAGAAACTGCAAAATCTATTATCACAAACAGAGAACTTCTTAACAATATTGCTGTTGAGAGAATAAACATTGAGTTCACAAAGCTTATTTGCGGATATGGGGCAGAAAGTATCCTTAATAATTTTAGGGATGTTATTGCCGTATTTATCCCTGAACTTACAGCGGAATTTGAGTTTAATCAAAACAGCAAACACCATAAATTTGATTTGTGGCATCATACAACATATTCATTAAAATCTATTGATGCCGATGCGGTATTGCGAATGACAATGCTCTTGCACGATATAGGAAAACCTCAGTGTAAGACAACCGATGAAATGGGAGAAAGTCACTTTATCGGTCATCCTGACATCAGTGCCGAGATGAGTCGGGTTGTACTCAGGAGAATGAAGTATTCAAACGATTTCATTGATGAATGTGTTTGTCTTATCAGAAATCATGATATCAGATACTCCGGATCACCAAAACAATTAAAACGATTACTTAAAAAAGTAGGTGAGGACAGATTCCGAAAACTATTCAAGGTTTTCAGAGCTGATATTATGGCTCAATCCGACTATCAAAAACAAAGTAAGCTTGCACTTGTTGATTTGGCTGAAAATGATTTTCAATTTATTATTGAAAAAGAACAGTGCTTTAGTCTAAAACAGCTTGCAGTAAACGGAAATGATATGATTTCTATTGGCATTAAAGATGGCAAAAAAATCGGAAATACCCTTAAGATTTTGCTTAATATGGTTATTGAAGATGAAATTGACAATGACCGTTTGGTGCTGTTGGAAAAAGCAAAAGAGCTGAATATATGAATTAATACGAATAGTATGAATCAAGCATTATTCATCAAAATAAATTATCTTTTGTAAATAATGCTTGATTTTTTTTATAAACTTTGATATAATAATTTGCGGTAGTTGGAGAGATGTCCGAGCTGGCCGAAGGAGCATGATTGGAAATCATGTGTACGGTAATCACCGTACCAGGGGTTCGAATCCCCTTCTCTCCGCCATATCCGCATAAACACTGAGTTTATGCGGATTTTCTTTTGCTTAAAAATATATTTGTATTCCTGTCTTATCCTGTACTTTCCGATTGCGGTTGCTACACGGTTGCTACAGATTATTTATAACATTTTCTTGACTGCATTATATAGGGTATCTGCTTCTTGATTTATGTAATGATTGATGTCAACGTCAAAATTTGTGTGTCCCATAAGGGCAATAATATCTTCCTGCCGTGCGCCTGCTGCTGACATTCGAGTTGAAAAAGTTCTGCGGCAACTTTGAGGGGTAAGAGTTCTTGGAAGCCCGAGTGCGTCTAAAGCCGGGTAGAAGCAGTTGCGCCTAAATTTATTATTATCCATAGACTTGCCGTCTTTGTCACAAAAGATTGTTTCGCCGTTTTTGGCAATGCAGTTTTTGATAATTTTTTCAATATTAGGGTGTATAGGCACAAGACGGTCTGTTCCTGCCTCTGTTTTTTTACCGCCTATAAATAATGGTACTTTTGTTTCGCTGATATAGTAATTGTCTTTTGTTAGTTCAAGAAATTCCGATAATCTGAAATTAAGGTAGCACATACAGTAAATGTAATCAGCGTATGGAATTTTATTAATGTTTTGTTTGATGATTTCAAGCTGTGCATCTGTAAATCTTGTTTTACTGCTTTCGTTACGTTCAGGTAAGATAATAAATGTTGCGTAATTCTTATTTACAATATCATTTTGCATTGCATATGAATACATATTTGTGAGTAAAACTTTTATTTTATGCAGAGCCGAATATTTTAGGCCATCACAAATTTTGATTTTGTTGGTCACTTTTGATGTACCGTTACCTTTGTTATCAAGATACATTAGAACACCATTTTTGCCTAATTGCTGATGTGGTGAATCATAATAGTCTATGATTGCTTGTAATTCGCCTGTTCTTAAATCTCTGAATTTGCGTTTATATAATGGCTTTAATTTAATCCAACTGCTCTCATAGCCCTGTATTGAATGTTTCCCTATGTTGCGGTAAGCTGTGTTTTTCCATTCTTCGTGTAATTCCTCGAGCGTAATGTTATATGAGGTTGTAGGATTGTATTCATAAGTTTGTAAAGCCTTGATAGCTTCTGTTTTGGTTGGAAATGAGCCGATATAAACTCGCTTGCCTGTAAATGTACTTGAAGCCGCCCACGGATTTGATTTATTATCCTTACGCTTGTATATTGAGCCTGTTCCGTTTGGGCGTTTTGGTGCTTTTTTCTCGGGAACTTGTGGCTTTCCACAGTACGGACAGTAAGCAAAATCATTTTCTAATATTTTGTTACATCGTTTGTTTATGCATTTTTTCACATTGTACCTCCAGAAAAAGGGTGCAAAAATCCCTTGTAATTATTGGTTGCAAAAATTACAAGGGTATGGTACAATTATTTTGCACTTTTAT